>NZ_JBJGZY010000016.1:0-93175 GCF_054050755.1 Modestobacter sp. SYSU DS0511 | reverse complement strand
CCCCCCCCCCCCCCCCCCCCCCCCCCCCCCCCCCCCCCCCCCCCCCCCCCCCCCCCCCCCCCCCCCCCCCCCCCCCCCCCCCCCCCCCCCCCCCCCCCCCCCCCCCCACGTCCGGTCAGCCCGGTGGACCCGGCTGGCCCGCGGTGAAGCCGGTGACCCGGGGCCGGAGCGGCCTCCGCGCGGCCGGGGACGGCAGCGGGCCCCGCCCGCGGGTCGCGGACGGGGCCCGGGAGGAGGGCAGGGTCGGTCAGGGGTGGTCGATCCCCAGCCAGCGGAAGGCGTTGCCGCTCATCACGTCGGCGAGGTCCTCCGGCGGCAGGTCCAGCGTGCGCAGGGTGCGCCCGGCCGGCTCCTCGCGCAGCATCGCCGGGAAGTCCGAGCCCACCAGCAGCCGGTCGGCGCCCAGGTAGTCGACCAGGAACCGCAGTGCGCGGCGGTCGAAGACCATCGAGTCGTACCAGAACCGCCGGGCCAGCTCGACCGGCGAGGGCCCGTCGTCGTGCATCACCGCGCGGGTCAGGTCGACCGGCTCCTCGTTCCAGGAACCACCCCAGAAGTACTGGGCCCGGGGCAGCATCAGCGGGAAGCCCCCCGCCGCGTGGCTGAAGGAGATGCGCAGGTCCGGGCAGGCCTTCGCCGTCCCACCGGTCACCATGGAGCCCGCCGCGAAGGCGCCCTCCACACCGACGACGTAGGTGCCCATCGCCGACATCGGCAGCCGCTCCGACGGGCTGGGCATGGCGTGCACGAACACCGACAGGCCCAGCCGCTCGACCTCGGTGAAGAACGGCAGGAACTGCTCGTGGCCGATCGACTTCCCCAGGATGTTGGAGGCGATCTCCACCCCGAGCAGCCCCTGGTCCTTGATGGCCTTCAGCTCGGCGGTGGCGGCGTCGGGGTCCTGAAGCGGCACCATGCCCAGCCCCTTGAGCCGGTCGGGCACCTCCGCGCAGAGCAGCGCGGTGGCCTCGTTCACCCAGCGGGCCAGGGACATCCCGTCGTCGGCGGGGAGGTCGTAGCGCAGCAGCGGCGGCATCGGGCTGAGCACCTCGACGTCGACCCCGGAGGCGTCCTGCTCCTGGATGCGGCGTTCGGCGTCGAAGAAGGCGTCCCGGGCGGTGAACCGCATCTGGCCGAACACCAGGGTGCGGGCGGTGTCGCCGTCGACCGGTTCCATCCGGGGGAAGCACTCCGGCGCATCGGCCGGGTAGTCGCGGGGCAGCAGGTGGGCGTGCGCGTCGACGAGCACGGGTGCCTCCTCAGGCGGACAGGTTGGGGTGGACCGACACGTGCACCGGGGACTCCCCCGGCACCTCGCCGGCGAGCGTCTCGATGGCCAGGGCGGTGTCCTCCAGGCCGAACGTGTGGGTGTGCAGCTTCTCCAGCGGGAACCGCCCGGACTCGATCAGCGCGATGGCCGCCTCCTGACCGGCGAAGTCCACGCCGAACGCGCCCTTGACGACGAGCCCGCGGTTGATGATCAGGTCGGTGCTCAGCGGGATCTCGCGCCCGCCCTTCAGCCCGGCGAGCACCACGGTGCCGCCGAACCGCGCCACCTTCAGCGCGTCGGTGACCGGCCCGGCGGCCATCGGGGTGAGCTCCAGGACGACGTCGGCCATCTCGCCGCCGGTGATCTCCCGGACCCGCTCGACGACGTCCTCGCCGTCCTCCCCCACCACCACGGTGTGGTCGGCGCCGAACTCGCGAGCCAGTGCGAGCTTGTGCTCGTCGGCGGCCAGGCCGGTCACGATGACCGTGCCGGCGCCCGCGGCCTTCGCCGCGATCACCGAGGCGATGCCGCGCTGTCCGGCGCCGAGCACGACGACGGTGTCGCCGAGCCCGATGCCGCCCAGGTGCACCGCCCAGCGCACGCCGGCGCCCAGCGGGTTGAACATGACCGCGATCTCGGCGGGGATCGTCTTGTCGATCTTGTGCAGGACCGAGTTCGGCGTCAGGTAGAGGTGCTCGGCGAACCCGCCGAACAGGCTCGGCTCGACGTCGACCCCGGTGACCCCGTGCCCCAGGGTCCGGTTCGGGCAGGCCTGGTAGCGCCCGGTGAGGCACTTCTCGCAGGCCCGGCAGGGGACGATGACCTCCAGCGCCACCCGGTCGCCGACCTGCACCCCCCAGCGCTCGGCCGCCCGGTCACCGATCTCCTCGATGATCCCCATCGGCTCGTGACCGGGGATGAAGTCGCCGCGGCCCATCGACATGTGGCCCTTGTAGGTCTCCACGTCGCTGCCGCAGATGCCGTTGGCCTCCACGCGCAGCAGACCGTCGTCGGCACCGATCACCGGGCGGGGGAAGTCGCGCAGCTCCATCTTCCGGGGCCCGGTCTGGACCACCGCGCGCACTCTGTCGCTCATCGCTCTCCTCGAGCTCGGCCGGCGCGCGGGTGCGCCGGGTGACCGGTGCCGCCCGGGAGGAGCCGGGCGGCACCGGACGTGGGAGGGGCATCCGGCGCGGGGTCAGTCCTCGTGGACGATGACGCCGCGGATGTTCTTGCCGTCGTTCAGGTCCTGGTAGGCCTGGTTGACCTCGTCCAGCCGGTACGTGCGGGTGACCAGCTCGTCGAGCTTGAGGTCACCGGCGCGGTACAGGCCCAGCAGCTTCGGGATGTCGTACAGCGGGTTGCAGTCGCCGAAGAGCGCGCCGCGGACCTGGCGCTGGTAGCCGATGAGCGCGCCGGCGTGGAAGTGCACGGCCTTCTCGGTCAGCTTGCCGACGCCGGTGATGGTCACCTTGCCGCCCTTGCCGGTCATCGCCAGCGCGGAGTTGACGATCTCCTCGGTCACCACGCCCGGGGTGAGGATGGCGTGGTCGGCCAGCTGCCCCCACGTCGTCTCGACCACGAAGTCGTGCGCCTCCTTCGCCGAGGCGAAGGCGTGCGTGGCGCCGAAGACGGTGGCCATCTCCCGCTTGAACTCGACCGGGTCGACGACGACGACGTTCTTGGCCCCGGCGTACCGGGCGCCCTGCACGGCGTTGCTGCCCACCCCGCCGGAGCCGAAGACGACGACGGTGTCCCCGGGCTTGACGCCGGCGGCGTAGACCGCCGAGCCCCAGCCGGTGGGGACGCCGCAGCCGACGAGGCTGGCGACCTCGAAGGGGATGTCGTCGGCCAGCGGCACGCACGCCCACTCCGAGACCACCGCGTACTGGGAGAAGGTGCCCAGCGAGCAGAACCCGCCCAGGTCCTCGTCGCCGAGGTGGAACCGGAAGGTGCCGTCGAGGAACATGCCGCTGCCGGCGTTGAGGCCCTTGACGCACATGTTCTGGTGCCCGGTGGAGCAGGGCCGGCAGGCGCCGCAGGCGGGGATGTAGGAGCAGATCACCCGGTCACCGGGCTTGACCCGGCGGACGTCGGGGCCGACCGACTCGACGATCCCGGCGCCCTCGTGGCCACCGACCATCGGGAAGCGCACCGGGGCGTCGCCCTGGGTGATGTGGTCGTCGGAGTGGCAGAGCCCCGAGGCGGCGAACTTGACCCGCACCTCGTGGGCCTTGGGGTCGTCCAGCTGCAGGTCGACCATCTCCCAGCCGATGTGCGGCCCGCGGGCGATGGCGGCGTGCGTGGTGATGCTCATCGGGATGCCTCCCAAGCAGGGTGGACGAGGGCGGGGTGGAACGAGCCGAGGGCGGGTCGGGCCGAACCCGGTGCGCGGAGGTCAGGCACCGGTGCCGCGCAGGGAGACGGTCTTGACCTGGGTGTAGTCCAGGACGGCGTCGGCGCCCATGGTGCGGCCGAAGCCGCTGCGCTTGTAGCCGCCGAACGGGCCGCCGATGACGCCGGCGCCGAGTGCGGCGTTGACCGCCACCTGGCCGGCCTGCAGGCCGCGCGAGAACCGGACGGCCTTGCCGACGTCGTTGGTCCAGACCGAGGCGACCAGCCCGTAGTCGGTGCCGTTGGCGACCTGCAGGGCCTCGGCCTCGTCGGCCACCGGGGTGACCCCGAGGACCGGACCGAAGATCTCCTCCTGGTGGATGCGCATCGCCGGGTCGACGTTGTCGAACAACGTGGGCTCGACGAAGAAGCCGCGCTCGTACTGCTCGCCCGCGGGACGGCCGCCGCCGAGCACGAGGTCGGCGCCCTCCTCCTGGCCCAGCTGCATGTACTTGAGCACCCGCTCGTGCTGCTTGCCGTTGATCAGCGGGCCCATGTTGACCTGCTCGTACCAGGGGCCGACCTTGACCTTCGACATCTGCTCGGCCAGCCGCTGCACGACCTCGGCGTGGATCGAGCGCTCGACCACGACCCGGGAACCGGCGGCGCAGATCTGGCCGGTGTTCATCGTGATGCCCATGGCGATCGCCGGGATGGCGGCGTCCAGGTCGGCGTCGGAGAGGATCACCTGCGGCGACTTGCCGCCCAGCTCCAGGTGCAGCGGGGTGAGGTTCTTGGCGCAGGCGGCCATCACCAGGGCACCGGTGTCCGGGGAGCCGGTGAAGCTCATCCGGCGGATGCCCGGGTGGGCGGGCACGGCGGCGCCGGCCTCGTGGCCGTAGCCGGTGACGACGTTGACCACGCCCGGCGGGATGCCCGCCTCCAGCGCCAGCTTCGCCAGCGCCAGCGCCGTCAGCGGCGCGTCCTCGGCCGGCTTGATCACGATGGTGTTGCCGGCGGCGATGGCCGGGCCGACGTCGTTGACGAACATCGGCGCCGGGGCGTTCCAGGGGATGACCGCGCCCACCACGCCGTAGGGCTCGCGCAGGGTGAGCCCGATGGCGTCGGGGGTGTAGGTCGGCAGGGTCACGCCCTGCACCTTGTCGGCCTGGCCGGCGACGAAGTTCAGGATCCGGGACATCGGCGGCGGGCCCCAGCTGGGCCGGCCGACCTCCTGGGACTCCAGCTGGTCCAGCTCGGTCGCGTGCTGGTCGATCAGCTGGGCCCAGCGGGTGATCAGCGCACCCCGGGCGGTGGCGTTGGTGTCCCGCCAGGCGGGGAAGGCCGCCTCGGCCGCGCGCACGGCGGCGTCGACGTCCTCGGCGCCGCCGCGCGGCACCCGGCCGAGCACCTCACCGGTGGCGGGGTTGATCACGTCGATGGTCTGCCCGCCGGCGGCGGGCACCCAGTCACCGCCGATCAGCTGGGCGTCGTCGATGAGCAGGGGCGAGCCGGCCTGCGGGCCGGGAGGAGCGATCGTCATGTCCGGTTCCTTCAGTGCTCGTGGATGATCACGCCGCGGATGTTCTTGCCGTCCAACATGTCCTGGTAGCCCTGGTTGACCTCGTCGAGGCGGTAGGTGCGGGTGATCAGCTCGTCGAGCTTCAGGTCACCGGACCGGTAGAGGCTGAGCAGGCGGGGGACGTCGAACAGCGGGTTGCAGGCGCCGAAGATCGCGCCCTGGATGCGCCGCTGGTAGCCGATGAGGGCGCCGGGGTGCTCGTTCACCCAGCCGTTGCCGACCGCGGTGACGGTGACCTGACCGGTCTTGCCCACCACCTGGAGCGCGTCGGCGATGACCTCGTCGTGGAGGACGCCGACGGTGATGATCGCGTGGTCGGCGAGCTCGCCCCAGGTGACCTCGTTGACGAACTCCTGGGCCTCCTTCGCCGTGGCGAAGGTGTGGGTGGCGCCGAAGACGGTGGCCATCTCCCGCTTGAACTCCACCGGGTCGACGACGACGACGCGCTGCGCGCCGGCGTACCGGGCGCCCTGCACCGCGTTGCTGCCGACGCCGCCGGCGCCGTAGACGACGACGGTCTCCCCGGCGCGCACGCCGGCGGCGTGCACCGCGCTGCCCCAGCCGGTGGGGACGCCGCAGCCGACCAGGGAGGCCACCTCGAAGGGGATGTCCTCGGGGATGGGGATGACGCTGAACTCGCTGACGACGGCGCGCTCGGAGAAGGTGCCGAGCACGCACAGGCCGCCGAAGTCCTCACCGTTCTGGTGGAAGCGGAACGTGCCGTCGGGGAACTCACCGGTCGAGGCGTTCTTGCCCTCGTCGCAGAGGTTCTGCCGGGCCGTGGAGCAGTAGCGGCACTTGCCGCAGGCGGGGATGAAGGAGCAGACGACGTGGTCGCCGACCTTCACCCGGGTGACGCCCTCACCGACGGCCTCGACGATGCCCGCGCCCTCGTGGCCACCGACCACGGGGAAGCGCATCATCGCGTCGCCCTTCTGGATGTGGTCGTCGGAGTGGCACATCCCTGCGGCCATGAACTTGATCCGGACCTCGTTGGCCTGGGGGTCGTCGAGCTCGAGCTCGGTGATCTCCCACGGCTTGCCCGGCTCCCGACAGACCGCGGCGCGTGTGGTCATGCTCATCTGGGGCCCCTTCCGTGCTGACGACTGGTGGTACGGGCGCTGGCCGGGGGGCGAGAGCCTCGCTGGCACCCCGGGGCGACGCCCGGAGCCGAAGGGGACACTGCCGCCGCAGACGTGGCGTGGGCCACACACCATTCCGACCCGCGGAAGACGAGCCGGGCGGACTCCTCGGTCCGCTTCCCGGCGCGGCGGGGCCCGCCTCCACCCGGGTGGGCCCTGCCTTCCCCCGGGTGGAATACGCCTTCTCGGGTGCCGGAGGGCGTCCATACGTTCGACGACGTCCGGGTGACCCTCGACACATCGCCGTCCCGCCCAGCGCGCGGGCCCGCCGTCGGGATCGCACCAGTGCACGAGCCAGCCGCACCAACGGTGACTGGCCTGAGAAGGGGACACGGCGTGATCGACAAGTTCCGCGAGGACGTGTTGTCCGTGGTCGACAGAGTGCCGTCAGGAGCGTCCATCGCGGTCGGCGGCTTCGGCAGCTCCGGCCGTCCGGACCTGCTCCTGAACGCCCTCTGCGAGCTGGGCAAGCGCGACCTGCACGTCTACGTGAACAACGTGGGCCACGACTTCACCGGCGTGGGGAGGCTGCTGCACGAGGGCCGGCTGCGCCGGGTGACGGCGTCCTTCCCGATCCTGCAGGAGTTCTACGACGAGTACTTCGCCGGCAAGGTGGAGCTGGAGCTGGTGCCGCAGGGCACCCTGGCCGAGCGGCTGCGGGCCGGCGGCTCGGGCATCCCCGCCTTCTTCACCCCGTCCGGTGCCGGGACGATGCTCGCCGACGGCACCTTCACGCTGCGCTACTCCCCCGACGGCGGGGTGGCCGAGCACGTGCCGGCCAAGGAGCACCGCCTGATCGACGGGCGCGAGTACGTGCTGGAGACCGGCATCGTCGCCGACTTCGGGATGGTCAAGGCGTACTCCGGTGATCGCAAGGGCAACCTGCGCTTCCGGCTGTCGGCGCGGAACTTCAACCCGCTGGCCGGGATGTCCGGCCGGCACACCTTCGCCGAGGTCGACCGGCTGGTCGAGGTCGACGAGCTGCACCCGGACGACGTCCACCTGCCCGGCGTCTTCGTCGACGACGTGGTGCCGACCAGCCCGGCCCGCACCACCACCCCTGACGACAGCCGGCTGATCGCGAGGACCCGCTGATGACCACCACGCAGACCCCGCCGGTGACCGGCCGCACGCGCGAGGGCATCGCCGAGCGCCTGGCGCAGGACCTGCAGGACGGCTACGTCGTCAACCTCGGCGTCGGCATCCCGCTGGCCGTGCCGAGGTTCATCCCGCCGGGCGTGGAGGTCGTGCTGCACGCCGAGAACGGGGTGCTGGGCCTGGGCCCCGCCCCCGACGGCGAGGGCGACGTCGACCTCACCGACGCGGGCAAGCAGCCGATCACGCTGATGAGCGGGGCGGCGATCACCGACTCCGCGATGTCCTTCGCGATGATCCGCGGCGGCCACCTCGACGTCACCGTGCTCGGGGCGCTGCAGGTGTCCGCCGCCGGCGACCTCGCCAACTGGTACGTGCCCGGCCGCAACCCCGCCGTCGGCGGGGCGATGGACCTCGTGGCCGGCACCCCGCAGGTGTGGGTGACGATGGAGCACTGCGACCGCAAGGGCCGCTCCAAGGTCGTCCGCGAGTGCACGATGCCGCTGACCGGCAAGGCCTGCGTCACCCGCGTCTACACCGACCTGGCCGTCTTCCACGTCGTCGACGGCACGCTCCGGCTCGTCGAGTGCGCCCCCGGCGTCACCCCCGCCCAGGTCCGGGCCCACACCGAGGCGCCCTACACCGAGGACCTGCGGTCGTGACCTGGACCTCGCGCATCGACCTGGACCGGATCACCGCGATCGACGTGCACACCCACGTGCACCGGTCGGTCTCCGCCCCGCCGCCGGCCGACAGCAGCGCCGACGACATGGGCGCCTACTTCGGCATCGGCTCGATGCCGCAGTACACGCTGCCCGAGCTCGCCCAGTACTACCGGGAACGGGACATGGCCTGCGTCGCCTTCGGCGTGGACAGCATCTCCCAGACCGGGGAGGAGCTGGTGCCCACCAACGAGGAGGTCGCCGAGCTCGCCGCCGAGCACGCCGACGTGGTGATCCCCTTCGCCAGCATCGACCCCGCCCGGGGCGCGGCCGGGGTTCGGGCCGCCCGCCGGCTGATCACCGACCACGGCGTCCGCGGGTTCAAGTTCCACCCCAACACCCAGGGCTTCCACCCCAACGACCGCGCGGCCTACCCGCTGTACGAGGTGATCGCCGAGCACGGCCTCATCGCGCTGTTCCACACCGGCCAGACCGGGGTGGGGGCGGGCACGCCCGGAGGGGGCGGCATCCGGCTGAAGTACTCCAACCCGATGGACGTCGACGACGTCGCCGTCGACTTCCCGGACATGGACATCATCCTGGCCCACCCCTCCTTCCCCTGGCAGGACGAGGCGCTGGCCGTGGCCACCCACAAGCCGCGGGTCTACATCGACCTCTCCGGCTGGTCACCGAAGTACTTCCCGCCGCAGCTGGTCCGGTACGCCAACAGCCTGCTCAAGAACAAGGTGCTGTTCGGCTCGGACTTCCCGGTGATCACCCCGGAGCGGTGGATGAAGGACGCGGAGACCATCGGCCTGAAGGACGAGGTCAAGCCGCTGATCTACAAGTCCAACGCCGCACGGCTGCTCGGGCTGCTCCCGCCCGGGCGCTGACCCTCCCTCTCACAGACAGGACAGACATCCATGCAGGACGTCGAGGGCAAGGTCGCCTTCATCACCGGCGGGTCCAGCGGCATCGGCCGCGGGATCGGGCTCGCCCTGGCCCGGGCCGGCATGACGGTGGTGATCAGCGGCCGCCGTCAGGAGCACATCGACGAGACGACCGCGGAGTTCGCCGCCGCCGGGCTCGCGGTCGACGCGGTGCAGCTCGACGTCACCGACGCGGCCGCGGTCGAGGCGGCCGCCGCCGCCACCGTCGAGCGCCACGGCCGGGTCGACGTGCTGGTCAACAACGCCGGCATCGGGCTGACCGGCCCGGTCATGGGGGCCACCGCCAGCGACTGGGACTGGCTGATCGACGTCAACATCAAGGGCGTCGGCAACGGGCTGCGGGCGTTCGTGCCGCACATCCGGGCGCACGGCGAGGGCGGGCACATCGTCACCACCACGTCGATGGCCGGGCTCCTGCCGATCGTCGCGGGCCTGTACTCGATGACCAAGGCGGCGGTGATCGCGCTGTCGGAGGCGCTGGCGATCGAGCTGGCCCCCGAGGGGATCGGCGTCTCGGCGTACTGCCCGGGGCCGGTGCACAGCAACATCGCCGGCGCCGTCGCCGCCCGTCCCGAGCAGTACGGCGAGAGCGGCTACACCCCGCCGCCGGCGGAGTTCCTCGAGCGGGCCAAGAGCCAGCCGTACATGAGCTACGTGGAGGCCGGCGAGCGGGTGCTCAACGGCATCCGGCGGGGCGACCTGTTCATCCTCACCCACCCGGAGTTCCGCGAGGGGGTGCGGGAGCGGTTCGAGACCACGCTGGCCGCGTTCCCCGACGAGCCGATCGACGAGGCGCGCGCCGCGGCGATCCCCTTCCTTACCAGCTCGCCCATCTACGCGCCGGAGAACCGCCTCCCCTCCCCCCAGCTCCCCGACCACGTCAGCAGCTGACCCCTTCCCTTCTCGCCGAAATGGCCATTCTGGCGGTCTGATCGACCGCCAGAATGGCCATTTCTGCGGGCGGCGTGCGCCTGTGGACGGCGCCGGCGCGGTCGGCTCCTGATCGGCCACGCTCTCCTGGTGCCGCGACGACACCACCTCACCGGCGTGTTCATCGGGAGCCACGCGATCGCCGAGGGGCTGGTGACCCGGCACCAGCTCAGGGAACGCAGCTGGCGGCGCGTGGTCCAGGGGGTCTACGCCGACCCGGCCATGCCGTTCGACCACCGGTTGCGGTGCACCGGGGTCGCGCTGCTGCTGCCGTCCGGCGCCGCCATCGGCGGGCACTCGGCCGCCGCCTGGCACGGTGCACCGTTCGCCGGCACGCGCGATCCGGTCACCGTCGTCCGCCCGCCGGACGTCGAGTGGAAGGGTCCGCGCGACGTCCGGGTGCACCGTGCGGAGCTGAGCCCGGACGACGTGGCGCGGCACGACGACGTCCCGGTGACGACGGCACGGCGGACCGCCTGGGACGTCGCAGCACTGGAGCCGCTGCCCACCGCCGTCGCCGCGCTGGACGCGATGGTCCGCGCCGGCACCGTCGACCAGGCCGACCTCGCCCAGCTGCTCGCCGCAGGCGCCGGCCGCTGGGGCGTCGTCCGGGCCCGCCGGGCGTTCGCCCTCGTCGACCCGCGGGCGGAGTCACCGCCGGAGTCGCGCGTCCGGGTGGCGCTGGTGCTGGCGGGCCTCGCCCCGGTGCCCCAGTTCGAGGTCCGGGCCGCGGGGCGGTTCCTCGCCTTCGCCGACCTGGCGTTCCCCGAGGTCCGGCTCGCGGTCGAGTACGAGGGCGAGCACCACTTCGACGGCACGCAGATCGTCCGGGACGACGAGCGGATCCGGCGGCTCGAGGCGGCCGGGTGGCGGGTGATCCGGCTCAGCGCGGCGGATCTGCGCGACCTGGACGCCGTCGTCGCCCGGGTGCGGGCCGCCCTCGCCCACTGATCGCGCACCCTCCCGCCGAAATGGCCATTCTGGCGGACCGGGAGACCGCAAGAATGGCCATTTCGGCGGGCAGGTCAGCCGGCGGGGGTCTGGTCCAGCGGGATCAGCGGCACCGGGCCGGCGAGCTCCTCGGGGTCGGCCGGGAAGTAGGCGAAGTTCTTCGCCCGCGCTCCCCCGTCGACGACCAGGTCGGTGCCGGTGATCAGCCGCGCGTAGTCCGAGCACAGCCAGGCGACGGCGTGCCCGATGTCGGTCGGCGTGCCGGTGCTGCCCATCGGCACCAGCGGCGGACGCTCCCCGGTCCACCGCGCTGGGCGGCGCCACTCCTCCTCCCCCGCGCCGCCGCCCAGCCCGCCACCACCGGTGCCGCCCTTGCGGCCGGCGTTGAGCATGTCGGCGGGGATGCCCCGCTCGGCCAGCTCGGCGAGCAGCTCCGGGTTGTCGATGGTCGGCGCGGTCGGCGTGTAGCTGTTGACCCGGATGCCGTAGGGCGCGAGGTCCATCGCGGCGGCGCGGACGAAGTTGTTCACCCCGCCCTTGTTGAACGCGTAGGCGATCACCCCGGCCGAGCCGTTCCAGCCGTTGGAGGAGGAGATGCACACGATCGACCCGCGGATCCCGCGCTCGGCCATCGCGCGGCCGACGATCTTGGTGTTCAGGAAGTACCCGAGCCCGGAGACCTTGATCGACCGCTCGAAGGTGCCGGCGTCCTCGTCGAGCACGCCCTTGCCGCCGAGCATCGCGGCGTTGTTGACCAAGATGTCGATCCGGCCCCACCGCTCCAGGACGGCGTCGACGTAGCCCTGCACCGCGGCCTCGTCGGTGACGTCGCCGGGGGCGGCCATCGCCTCCCCACCGTTGCGCTCGATCCGCGCCATGGCGGTCTTGATGACGTCGTCGTTGACGTCGTTGCACGCCACCTTGGCGCCGTACCGGGACAGCGCCAGCGCGATGCCGCTGCCGATGTTCGGTCCGACGCCGGTGACCAGCGCGACCTTGCCCTCGAGGCTGACCTCCACGCTCAGTGCCCGTCGACCGGGTAGGTGAGCTCGATGCTGGCCGGGTCGACGCCGAGCACCGGGGCGAGCATCTGCTGCATCAGCGGCTTGGGCACCAGGCACTCCTCGCAGGCGTCCGGCCCGGCCACGATCCGGACGTCGGCCCGGTCGCCTGCCACGTCGACGTCGAGCCGGTAGTCGTCGGCCTGCAGCGTCTGCCGCAGCTGGTCCAGTTGCTTCTCGTCGACGGTCACGGGGTGCTCTCCTCGGTGCGGCGGGGCTTCGGGTGGGGGACGGGGACGGACCGGCCGGACCAGGTGGCCCAGCCGAAGGGACGGAAGACCGCGGAGATGGCCGCGTTGGCCGCGCCGGCGACGACGATCGGGATCTCCGCGGGCGAGGGCAGCATCGGCATCAGGTCCGGACCCGGGTCGACGTCGTGCGACTCCTTGCCGGCGGCGACCAGGTCGGACTGCGGGCGGACGGCGTGCTCGAACAGCCACTGCTGGACGTCGGCCCGCGAGTACCCGGCGGCGGCGAGCACCTGCGCGTGCTCCGGGCCCAGGACCAGCCCGCCGGTCGAGTGCTTCATGCCCAGGTAGGCGCCGGTGCGGGCCAGGGTGTCGGCGAAGTCGCGCAGCAGCGCCTCGACGTCCTCGGTGTGCCGGTTGTCGACGTACTCGACGTCCCGGATGAGCATCGCGGAGACCGCGGAGGTGCCGGCCGGCACTCCCCCGGCGACGCTGAACGGCTCCCAGGGGGAGAGCTCCTCGTTCTCCCCGACGCACAGCGTCCAGCGGCCGGGCACCCCCTGGGTGGCCTGCTCCAGCTCCTGCGGCTTGATCCCGTAACCGTTGCGCACCAGCAGCCCGAGCGCCCGGCCGACGGTGGCGTTGGCCCGGAAGCCCGGCCCCAGCACGCCGCCGGCGCAGTTGACGCCGAGCTCGGTGCGGATCGGCCCGTTGACCACCAGCAGCGGGGCCGGTCCGCTGGTCGACTGCCACGCGCCACCGCGGGACGACGGCTCCTCGCGGACCGCCTCCCAGGCGGCGAGCACGAGCGGGAAGTACTCGGGCAGGCAGCCGGCCATCACCGCGTTGACCGCGGCCTGGGCGACGGTGACCCGGCGGTCCAGGTGCTCCTGCGCGCCGATCACCTCGTCGGGGTCGCGGTCGACGGTGGCGAGGAACTCCGCGACGTCGGCCGCGGTGGCCGGCACGACGGGCAGCCCGTCGGTCCAGCCCTGCGCGTGGCAGTGCTCGATCGCCTGCCGCACCACCTGCAGGCCGGCGGGGGCCTCCGGGGCGGCGGTCACGACGCGGCCGCCGCGACCGGACGGGTCAGCAGGGTGACGATCTCGGGGACGGCGCGCTCGGCCCGGGCCCGCACGCCCTCGCGGGACAGGCTGGCCACCGGGTGCGGGGTGGTCACGTACTCGTAGCCTGCGGTGCCCTGCAGGGCGGCCATCGCGTCGGCGCTGACCCGGAAGGCGTCGCTGACCAGGACGACGGCGGGGATGCCGGCGGCCTCCAGCTGCAGCCCGTCGGCGACGGCGGAGGCGCTGCACGAGCCGCAGTCGCCCACCCCCACGACCACGACGTCGGCCTCGGCCCGCAGCTCGGCGAGCATCTCCTCCGGCGCGGGGTGCACGATGCTCGGCTTCGTGCGCTGGATCGCGATGCGGGCGCCGTGCTGGGACTCCAGCAGCGCGGCCACCTCCTGCACGAACTCCTCGGCGTTGCGCTTGGTGTTCACCAGCAGACCCACGCGCAGCCCGGCGAGGTCACCGGGGCGGGCGGCGAGCGACGTCCGGCCCTTGACGGTGCCGGCCGGGCCGCGGGTGGGGTCGACGATGTCGTCGAACAGGGACACGGGTCCTCCAGGATCGGGTCAGCCACCGGCCGGGACGGCCGGCTCGGGACGGCGCAGCGGGAACGGCGTCATCCCGCCGCCGTCGATGGGGATGGCCTGGGCGGTGATGTAAGCGGCCTCCGGCGAGGCGAGGAAGGCGACCGCGGCCGCGATGTCCTCGGCCCGCCCGGGGCGGCCGACGGGGATGTTGCGGCCGCGCTGCTCCATCAGCGCCGCCTCGTCGGCGTCCGGCGCCGCGGAGAGGAACGCCCGGCTGGTGGCGACCAGGCCGGGGCACAGCGCGTTGACCGTGATCCCCCACGGCCCGAGGTCCATCGCCAGCGCGCGGGTCAGGCCGATCACCCCGGCCTTGGAGGCGGAGTAGGCGCCGGAGAACGGCGCGGCGGTCAGCCCGGCCATCGAGGAGATGTTCACGATCCGGCCCGACCGCTGCGCGCGCATGACCGGCACCGCGGCCGAGCTCATCAGCCAGGGGCCGCGCAGGTTGACCGCGAGAACCCGGTCGAACACCTCGATCGGCACGTCGGCGACGTCGGCCCGGTCCGGGCCCTGCGGGGCGGCCGCGTTGTTGACCAGGACGTCGAGCCGGCCGTGCCGGTCGACCGCCGCGGCGACCATGGCCGCGGCGTCGCCGGGGTCGCTGACGTCGCCGAGCACGGCGAGGGCGTCCCCGCCGGCCGCGGTGATCTCCGCGGCCAGCGCCTCCACCCCGCCCCAGCCGGCGCTGCGCTGCTCCTGCCGGGCGTTGGGCACGCCGGCCGGCTGCAGGTCGGTGACGACGACGGCGTGCCCGGTGGAGGCGAGCCGGCGGGCGATGGCCTGGCCCATGCCGTCGGGCTTGCCACAGCCGGTGACCAGCGCGACCCGGGGTGCGCTCACGCCTGGGCTCCCGAGACGGCCACCGGGACGGCCTCGGGGGTCACGGTCGCGGGCACCTCGACGGGCCGGGGCCGGGGTGGCTTGCCCACCGCGGGGCCGCCGTCGACGGAGAGGATCTGCCCGGACACCCAGCGCGCGTGGTCACTGGCCAGGAAGAGCACCGCCTGCGCGATGTCCCAGGGCGTGCCCTCGGTGCCCAGCGCGGAGAAGCCCTTGCGGATCTCGCGCATCTCCTCGGACATGTTGGCCGCGGCGAACGCGCCCCAGATCGCGCCGACCTGCACGCAGTTGACCCGCACCCCCTGGTCACCGAGGGTGTTGGCGGCGCCGACGGTGAGGTTCTCCAGCCCGGCCTTGGCCAGGTTGTAGACCATCGCCGGGCCGCGGGCGCGCACGCCGACCGAGCTGATGTTCACGATCGCCCCGCCGCGCGGCAGCCGGGGTGCGGCGTGCCGGGTCATCTGCCAGGCGGTGGTCAGGTTGAGGTCCATCAGCTGGTGGAACCGCTCGGGGGTCACCTCGAAGACGCCGGCCCGGTCGCCGACGGCCACGTTGTTCACCAGCGTGTCGACCGAGCCGAACGCGGCCACGGTCTCCTCCACGGCGCGGCGGCAGTCGTCGTCGTCCAGCAGGTCGGCCACGACGACCACGGCCTCCCCGCCGTCGGCGGCGATCCGGTCGACGGTGCGCTGGGCGGCGGCCCGGTCGCGGTCGAGCACGGCGACCCGGGCACCGTGCGCGGCGAGCACCCGGCTGATGGCGAAGCCGACACCGGGCTGCTCGGTGCTGGTCTGGCCGCCGCCGGTGACCAGTGCGGTGCGCCCGGTCATCCAGCGGTCGCCGGCGGCGCCGAACGGGTCCTGCAACGGGTCGGGCTGGTTCCCTGCCGGGTGGGTCACGAGGCACTCCCTTGTGCGGTGGTGGTGGTGCCTTCGACCGGTACCGAGCTGGCCGACCAGCCGGAGAAGACCCGGACGACCATCGAGATGCCCGCGTTGCGGGCGCCGGCGACGGCGATGGGCAGGACCTCCGGGCCGGCGGCGGCGAAGAGGGGGTCGAAGGCGTCGGGTGCGGTGGTGCCGTCGGCGAAGCGGACGCCGTTGTCGCCGACGCCGTCCTTGCCGACCCGGGCGAGGTCCGCCTTGCTGCGCCCGCACCGCTCGACCAGCCAGGCGCGGACGTCGGCCCGGCTCATCCCGGCGCCGGCGAGCAGCTGGGCGTGCTCCGGGCAGAAGACGATCCCGGCCGGGGCGTGCTTGAAGATCAGCGCCCCGCTGCGGGAGATGGTGTCGGCGAAGTCGGCCAGCAGCTGCTCGGGGTCGGCGGTGTGCCGGTTGTCGACGTACTCGACGGTGCGGGTGAGCATCGCGGAGACCGCGCTGGTGCCGGCGGGCACGCCGCCCTCGACCGACATCGGCTCCCAGGGGCTCTCCTCCTCGTTCTCCCCGAGGCAGACCTGCCAGCGGCCGGGCAGCCCCTGGGTCGCCTGCTCGAAGCCGTGCGGGACGACGCCGAAGGCGTTCCGCACGATCAGCCCGAGTGCCCGGGGGATGGTGGCGTTCGCGCGGAACCCGGGCCCGAACACGCCGCCGGCGGAGTTGATGCCCAGCTCGGCGCGGACCGGCCCGTTGACGACCAGCAGCGGGGAGGGCCCGCTGGTGCTCTGCCAGCCACCCCCGGTGGCCGACCGGTCGCGCTGGATCGCCGCCCAGGCGGCGAGCACCACCGGGAAGTACTCGGGCCGGCAGCCGGCCATGGCCGCGTTGATCGCGGCCAGCTCGACGGTGACCGTGCGGTGCAGGTGCGGCATCTCCCCGATCACCTCGTCGGGGGCCCGGTCGACGGTGGCGAGGAACTCGTCGACCAGCGGCCGGGTGGCCGGCACCAGCGGCAACCCGTCGGACCAGCCCTGCTCGTAGCAGTGCTCGATCGCCAGCCGCGCAGCGTCCGGGTCGGCCTCGACGGCGGCGCGGGACTCGACCGCGGTCACGAGGCCCGCCCGCGCAGCACCGCGGCGCCGTCGGCGGCGGTCACCGTGGCGACCACCTCCGGCACCAGCCCGGCAGCCCGCTCGGCGACCGCCTCCGGGGTGAGGATCGCCACCGGGTGCGGGGTGGTCAGGTAGGCGTAGTCCGGGTCGCCCTGCACCTCGGCCATGCCGCTCGCGGTCGCGGTGAACGCGTCGGAGCAGATCACCGCCGTCGGCACGCCGGCGCGCTCCAGGGCGATCCCGTCGGCGACGGCCGAGGCGCTGCACGACCCGCAGTCCCCGACCCCGACCAGGACGACGTCGCACTCGCGGGTGAGCTCCTCGAGCAGCTCGGCGGGCATCGGCAGCGCGAACGCCGTCTTGGTGCGGCGCAGCACGGTCGTCGCCCCCCGCTCGCGCTCCAGGTGGCCGGCGATCTCGTCCAGCAGCAGGGCGGCGTTGTGCTTGGTGTTCTCCAGCAGCCCGATGCGGGCGCCGGCCAGGTCGGCGCGCCGGGGCGCGAGCGAGCTGCTGGCCACCCGCACCGCGCTCAGGCCGGTGGGGTCCAGGACGTCGGCGAGGGTGGCCATCACGCCTCCCTCACGCAGACGGGGCGCGGGGCGGGGCGGCGGCGCTGCTGCCTCTGACGGGACATCGGACGGTCCTCCTCGGGTGGAGCTCCCCCGGCCACCCCGAGGACGTCGGGGCGGCCGGGCGGGCCGCGGTCTGGCGGGTGACCGGGGTCACCTCGGGCCTGTGGATGATCGTGGTCCGGGCGCCGTCGGCGGAGCGAGATGGCTTCCCCCCGGCGGAAGCGCCGTCCGATCGGCGGTGCTTGACAAGCACCCTGGAACAGCCGGAGATTGTGATCACCGCCACCAGTCACCCGCCGGTCTGCCCACCCGGTCCGAGCCAGGAGGACGACATGCCGGCAACGATGCCGCTGCACTCGACCACCACCGACGGGGCCCGCCGCCCCAGCCGCCCGTCCGCGACGGGCGGCGCCACCCCGGGGAGCTCCGCCCCCGCCTCACCGGCCACCGCCGCCGGCCGCACCCTCGCGGTGCTCGCCGCCTTCGGCCCGGAGCACGCCTCCCTCTCGCTGTCCGACATCAGCCGTCGCACCGGGCTGTCGCTGACCACCACCCACCGGCTGGTCGGCGAGCTGCGCCAGTGGGGCGCTCTGGAGCGAGGCCCCGACGGCCGGTACGCCATCGGCCTGCGCCTGCTCGAGCTGGGTGCCCTGGCGCCGCAGGGGCTGCAGCTGCGCGAGCTGGCGCTGCCCTTCCTCGACGACCTGCACCACGCCACCCGGGCCAACATCCACCTGGCGGTCCGTGACGGCCACGACGTGGTCTACGTGGAGGCACTGCGCGCCCGCGGCGCGGTCCGGGTGCTCTCCCGCCTCGGCGGGCGCTGGCCGCTGCACGCCACCGGCACCGGCCAGGTGCTGCTGGCCTACGCCGACCCGGAGGTCCAGCGCGAGGTGCTCGCGAGCCCGCTGCGCCGGTACACCGCCAACACCATCACCGACGTCGACAAGCTCCGCCGGGTGCTCGCCGAGGTCCGGCGCACCGGCGTCGCGATCGCGGAGAACCACCTGCCGCCCGCCGGGGCGCTGGCCCTGGCCGTCCCGGTCCGCGGGCCGGGCGACGAGGTGGTCGCCGCGCTCGGGGTGACCGTGCAGCGCGAGACGGTGAAGAGCCACGCGCTCATCCCGGTGCTGGCCGCCACCGCCCGCGGGATCAGCCGGGCCCTCGGCGCGCCGTCGGTGAGCACCGTCGACCCGCGCACCGTGCGCCGCACGATGGAGCCCGACCTCATCTGAGGAACCCCGACCTGGTCCCGGCGTCCGTTCCCGGGATCAGGAAGGCTGATCGTGCGTGCTCCTGGCTCACGTCCGGAGGTGAGCCAGGAGCACGCACAGTGAGCCAGGACGCCCGGGCGGCTAGTCGCCGGTGGCGCCGTCGATGCGCTCACGGAGGAGGTCGGCGTGGCCGTTGTGCCGGGCGTACTCCTCGATCATGTGCAGGTACACCCAGCGCAGCGACACCTGCGCGCGGGTCCGCCGGGTGCGCCCACGGCTGAGCTCGTCCAGCGAACGCCACGCGGCAGCCACCGCCCGGCTCGCCTCCACCTCGGCGGTGAACGCGGCCAGCTCCGCGGGGACGGCGGCCACCGGGTCGTCGCCGTCGCGGCCGACCCCGTCGAAGTCGCCGTCCTCGTCGCCCGGGGCGCAGTACACGTCCCCGGCGTCCTCGCCGTCGATGACCCGCCGGAACCACGCGCGCTCGACCTCGGTCATGTGCCGCAGCAGGCCGCGCAGGCTCATGCTCGACGGCGGCACCGACCGCTCGCCGAGCTGCTCGGGGGTGAGGCCCGCGCACTTGTGCAGCAGCGTGGCCCGGTGGAACTCCAGCCAGGCGTCCAGGGCGGCGCGCTCGCCGTCCGTGTAGGGCGGGTCGATGCGGTCGGGTGCGGCGGGGAACTCGTTCACCGGGCCAGTCTGCCCGGCGCTACAGCAGGGACATCCCCAGCCGCTCGCTGAGCAGGTGCAGCGCCGCCCGGCCCGCCCGGGAGTTGCCGGCGGCGTCCAGCGGCGGGGACCACGCGCAGAGCCCGAACCGGTCCGGCACCACGCCCATCACCGCGCCGGCCACCCCGCTCTTGCACGGGAAGCCGACGTCGTAGGCGAACTGACCGGCCGCGTCGTAGGTGCCGCACGTCAGCATCACCGCGTTGACCCGCCGGGAGAACGGATCGGTGAGCACCCGGTCGCCGGTCCGCGGGTCGACCCCGTCGTGGGCCAGGAACCGCGCGGCGCGGGCGAGCTGCCGGGTGGTCACGGTCAGCGCGCACAGCTGCGCGTAGGCGTCCACGACCTCGGCCACCGGGTGGGTGAAGTTGCCGAACGAGCTCATCAGGTGGCCCATCGCCGTGTTCATCTGCGCGCCGGCGCGCTCCTCGGCCAGCACCTCGGGATCGGGCTCGAGCCGCTCACCGACGAGGTCGGCCAGCAGGTCGGCGACCTCGGCCACCGCCGCCTCGGGCGAACCGGTGGCGCCCACCAGCACGTCGCAGACGACGACGGCACCCGCGTTGATGAAGGGGTTGCGGGGCACGCCGTGCTCGCGTTCGAGCTGGACGAGGGAGTCGTAGGGATCCCCCGACGGCTCCCGGCCGACCCGCCGGAAGACGTCCTCGCCGACCAGGCGGAGCGCCGCGGTCAGCGTGAACACCTTGACCACGCTCTGCACCGGGAAGCCCACGTCGGCGTCACCGGCGACGTGCTCGGTGCCATCGAGCTCGCACAGCGCCAGGGCGAACCGGTCGGGCCCTGCTCCCTGCTGGGCCACCTCGTCGTCCTCGGCGAGCGGGCGGGCCTCGGCAGCAACCTGGTCCAGGGCGTCGGTGAGGTCGTCGGGCACGTCGGTGGGGGTGCTGGACACCCCTGCACGTTGCCACGGCCCGCCTGACCGGGCTGGTTGAGTGGGGCCATGCTGCGCATCGGTGCCCTCGACGTGCCGGACGGCGGGCTCGTCGTGATGGCGATCGTCAACCGCACCCCCGACTCCTTCTACGACCGCGGCTCCACCTACCAGCTGGACGCCGCGCTGGCCCGGGTCGAGCGGGTGGTGGCCGAGGGCGCGGACATGGTCGACGTCGGCGGGGTGAAGGCCGCCCCGGGCGCGGAGGTCCCGCCCGAGGAGGAGGTCCGGCGCACCGTCGACCTGGTCGCCGCGATCCGCGCCGCCCACCCGCGGTTGCCGATCTCGATCGACACCTACCGGGCCGAGGTGGCCCGCGAGGCGCTCGCGGCCGGCGCCGACGTCGTCAACGACGCCTGGGGCGGGTTCGACCCGGAGCTGGCCGTGGTCGCAGCCGAGGCCGGCGCCGGGATCGTCTGCACGCACGCCGGCGGGCTGCCGCCACGCACCCGCCCGCACCGGGTCGGCTACGACGACGTGATGGCCGACGTCGTCGCCCGGACGACGGCGCTGGCCGAGGCGGCGGTGGCGGCGGGGGTGGACCGCGAGCGGGTGCTGGTCGACCCGGGGCACGACTTCGGCAAGAACACCCGGCACTCGCTCGCGGCGACCCGGCGGCTCGACGAGCTCGTCGCGACCGGCTGGCCGGTGCTGGTGGCGCTGTCGAACAAGGACTTCGTCGGGGAGACCCTCGACGTGCCGGTCGAGCAGCGGCTGACCGGCACGCTCGCGGCGACGACGGTGAGCGCCTGGCTGGGCGCCCGGGTCTTCCGCGCGCACGACGTCGCCGCCACCCGGCAGACCCTGGACATGGTGGCGTCGATCAAGGGCGACCGGCCCCCGGTGCGCAGCATCCGAGGTCTGGCCTGACGCGTCCCCACTTGGCAGCAGCGACGCACTGCTGCCCCTCTCGCTCGAGCTCGAGCTCGAGCGCACAACGGTCGACACGAGAAGCGACCTTCAGCACACGTGGTTCCTTACTGCCCCGGGGGCCGATCCTCGCCTCATGAGGACGAGCCATCACGGCTCGCGGGTCTCGGCGACCACCCAGGTCCAGTAGTCCGGGTGCCCACCGCGCAAGGGCAGCGCGATCACGCAGGGCACCTCGTCGGGGTGCTCGACGTCCGCCCGCGCGGTGATCTCGCCCACCAGCGACAGCCGGGTGTGCAGCGCCACCCGGGCCTGCTGGTCGTCGTGGACCGCGCCGTCCCACCGGTAGACCGCCCGCACCCCTGGCTGCACGTGCCCGCAGGCGGCCAGCCGGTCCTCGACCAGGGCCCGGGCCCACCCGGCCAGCCACTCGCCGTCCTCGGCGGTGACGACGACCTCCACGAGCTCCTCGGCGTCCACACGCCTAGGTTGCCAGGCATGGCCGCCACCGGGTTCCACACCGCCGCCGAGCTCAACGACCTGCTGCCGGGCACGCTGCCCGGGCTGCTCGGCATCGTCATCGACGACCACGAGCCCGGCCGGCTCGCCGCGCACCTCGACGTCCGGCCCGACCTGCTCGCGCCCAACGGCTTCCTGCACGCGGCGAGCGTGGTGGCGCTGGCCGACACCGCCTGCGGGCTGGCCACCCGGGCGCTGCTGCCCGAGGGCGCGAGCGGGTTCACCACGATCGAGCTGAAGAGCAACCACCTGGGCACCGCGCGCGAGGGGCGGATCGAGGTGGTCGCCACCAACGCGCACGCCGGGCGGACGACGCAGGTGTGGGACGCCGTGGTGACCGCGCCGGCCACCGGGAGGACGATCGCGCTGTTCCGGTGCACCCAGTCGGTGCTGTGGCCGCGAGGCTGAGCACTACCCGCGGGTAACCACTGTGTGACTCGGGACACGCCGGGTGTGAGACTGACGCCACACCCCTGAGTCGAGGAGGACCCGTGGCGCTGAGCAGTCGTTACCCGGACGTCGAGATCCCCGAGCTGTCCGTGCCGGAGTTCGTGCTGGCCGGCACCGCCGAGCGCCGGGAGTCCCCGGCCCTGGTCGACGGCCTCTCCGGCGAGACGATCAGCCACGGCGAGCTGACCTTCTACGTCCAGCGGATGGCCGCCGCGCTCGCCGCCCGCGGGCTGCGCAAGGGCGACGTCGTCGCCGTGTTCAGCCCGAACACCATCTGGTACCCGGTGGTCTTCCACGGCATCGCCGCGGCCGGCTGCGTGGTCTCCCCGGTCAACGCCCTGTACACCCCCGACGAGATCGCCTTCCAGCTGAAGGACTCCGGCGCGAAGGTGCTGATCACCATCTCCGCGTTCCTCGACCGGGCGCAGGCCGCGGTGGCGCAGGCGCCGGTCGACGAGGTGGTGGTGATGGACGGCGCCGAGGGGCACGCCTCGCTGCGCGACCTGCTCACCACCGACGCGCCCGCCGCCGAGGTGAAGATCGACCCGGCCACCGACCTGGTCACGCTGCCCTACTCCAGCGGCACCACCGGGCTGCCCAAGGGCGTCATGCTCACCCACCGCAACCTGGTGGCCAACGTGACCCAGTCGCGCCCGCTGGCCGGGGTCGAGGAGGGCGACGAGCGGATCATCGCCGTCCTGCCGTTCTTCCACATCTACGGCCTGACCGTGCTGATGAACCAGGGCCTGCAGTGGGGCGGCACCGTGGTCACCCTCCCCCGGTTCGACCTGGAGCAGTTCCTCCGCACCATCCAGGACCAGAAGATCACCCGGGCGTTCGTCGCCCCGCCGATCGTGCTGGCGCTGGCCAAGCACCCGCTGGTCGACTCCTTCGACCTCTCCTCGCTGCGCAGCATCACCTCCGGCGCGGCCCCGCTGGACGAGGCCCTCGCCCAGGCGGCCCAGGACCGGCTGCGCAAGGGGGCACCGGACGGCGTCAGCGTCGGGCAGGGCTACGGGATGACCGAGCTGTCCCCGGTCTCGCACACCACCCCCGAGCCCGGGCTGGAGCCCGCGGGCGCCGGGCCCACCCCGAAGGGCACCGTGGGGTATGCGCTGCCCAACACCGAGTGCCGGCTGGTCGACCCGGCCACCGGCGAGGACTGCGCCCCCGGGGAACGCGGCGAGCTGTGGGTGCGCGGCCCGCAGGTGATGGCCGGTTACCTGAACAACCCGCAGGCCACCGCGGACACCCTGGACGCCGAGGGCTGGCTGCACACCGGCGACGTGGCGATCGTCGACGACGAGGGCCGGTACACCGTCGTCGACCGGGTCAAGGAGCTGATCAAGTACAAGGGCTACCAGGTGGCGCCCGCCGAGCTGGAGGCCGTGCTGCTGGGCCACCCGGAGGTCACCGACGCCGCGGTCATCGGGGTGCTGGAGCGGGAGAGCGGCGACGAGCTGCCCAAGGCGTTCGTCGTCCGGGCACCCGGCTCGGCGCTGACCGAGGACGACGTCATCGCGTTCGTCGCCGAGCGGGTGGCGCCGCACAAGAAGGTCCGGATGGTCGAGTTCATCGAGCAGGTGCCCAAGTCGATGGCCGGCAAGATCCTGCGCAAGGACCTCAAGGCGCGCTGACGCGGCTCCCCACCCCGGCGGGCAGCCCGGGGCGGGAGCAGAGGTGACACGGCTCACCCATGCTCCCGCCCCTCACAGCCCAGCCCGCAGCGCGTTCACAGGTCTTCCTCAGGCCCGGCCGGACGATGACGTGCGGAACACATCCCGCACCCGTCGACCGGACCGGTCGGCGGGCATCACCCTGCCCGCCCCAGCTCCCACGAGCCGGCGGGAGCTGGAGGACGAGCATGCTCCTGACCTACGTGCGCCGCGAACTGAGAGGGCGGTTGCGGCAGACCGTCATCGTGGCCGTGGGCCTCGCCCTGGCCATCGCCCTCGTCCTCGTCGTGAACGCCGCCTCCGCGGGCGTCCGGAACGCCCAGGACGCCGTCCTGGAGTCCGTCTACGGCGTCGGCACCGACATCAAGGTCACCCAGGCCGCCGAGCCGGGAGCCGGCGGCGGCCGCGGGCAGTTCTCCTTCGGTGCCGACGACGGCACCACCAGCGACGACGGGTCGACCACCGTCGCCACCGATCAGCTGAGCATCGCCCGGGGCACCACGGCCATGAGCAGCGACGTCGTGAGCACCATCTCGGCCGCGGACGGCGTCTCCGACGTGACCGCCACTCTCATGCTGATCGACCAGACCTTCAGCGGCGAGCTCCCCGACGCGGGCTCCGCTCCGGCGGGCCCGCCGACCGGCGGTGGCGAGCGCGGCGACGGCTTCCGCGGCGGCAACTTCAACGTCAGCAGCTTCGGCGTCGAGGGCATCACCCCCGGCGCCACCGCGCTCGGCCCGCTGGCGGGCGCCGCCGTCGCCGACGGTCGCGGCTTCACCACCGCCGACGTGGGCGCGGACGTGGCGCTCATCTCGCAGAGCCACGCCGACAGCGCGGGGCTGTCCGTCGGCAGCACGATCACCCTGACCGGGACCGCCGTCACCGTGGTGGGCATCCTGGCCAGCGACGACTCGGCCACCACGCTGTCCGACGTGTACCTGCCGATCGACGTGGCACAGGAGCTGTCCGGGCTGACCGACCAGATCACCACCGTGTACGTGCAGGCCACCAGCGCCGACACCGTCGACACCGCTGCCGCCGCGATCACCGCCGCGCTGCCCGACGCCACCGTCACCACCCAGTCCGACCTGGCCTCCGGCGTCACCGGCTCGCTGTCCTCTGCGTCGTCGCTGGTGCAGAACCTGGGCAAGTGGCTGTCGATCGCGGTGCTGGCCGCCGCCTTCGGCCTCGCGGTGCTGTTCACCATCTCCGGCGTCACGCGCCGCACCCGTGACTTCGGCACCCTGAAGGCGCTGGGCTGGAGCAACGGCCGGATCGTCCGGCAGGTGGGCACCGAGTCCCTCGTGCAGGGCCTCATCGGCGGCGTCGCCGGCCTGATCATCGGCGTCGGCGGGATCCTCGCCCTCAACGCGGCCGGGATCAGCCTGTCCGGCACGACCGGTGGCGGCACGGCGACGGCAGCGCCCGGAGCAGGGGCCGGGGGCCCCGGAGCCCGGACCGGGGGGCCCGGAGCCGGCGCGTTCGGCGGCAACATCCCCGGCGGGCTCGGCCAGGCGGCGAGCAGCACCGTCGAGACGGTCCTGCACGCGCCTATCAACGTGGCCTTCATCGCCACCGGGGTCGGGATCGCCCTGATCGGCGGCCTGCTCGCCGGGGTGATCGGTGGCTGGCGCGCTGCCCGCCTGCGCCCCGCCGCGGCCCTGCGCAGCCTCGACTGACCACCCCGACAGACAGGAAGACACCGCCGTGTACACGCTCACCGACGTCAGCAAGACCTACCGGAACGGCAAGAAGGAGGTCGAGGCGCTCTCACACGTCTCGCTGACCATCCCCGACGGGCAGATGGTCGCCATCCAGGGCCCCACCGGCGGCGGCAAGTCGACGCTGCTGCAGATGCTGGGGGCGCTCGACCGGCCCACCTCGGGCTCGGTACTGCTCGGCGCCGATGACCTGGCAGCGGTCTCCAACCAGCGGCTGACCCAGCTCCGGGCCCGGGAGATCGGCATCGTGTTCCAGTCGTTCAACCTCATCCCGACGCTCACCGCTCAGCAGAACGTGGAGACCGCGCTCGTCCCGCTCGGCGTGAAGGGGCGGGAGCGGGCCGAGCGGGCGGCCGCGGCGCTGGACTCCGTGGGTCTGGCCGAGCGCAGTGGCCACCTGCCGGCGGAGCTCTCCGGTGGTCAGCAGCAGCGCGTGGCGATCGCCCGGGCACTGGTCCGCCAGCCGAAGGTGCTGCTGGCCGACGAGCCCACCGGCAACCTGGACGAAGCCACCCGTGACGAGATCGTGGCGCTGCTGGAGCAGATGTGGCGCGACCAGGGGCTCACGCTCATCATGGTCACCCACGACTCGTGGGTCGCGCGCCGCGCGCAACGGCAGCTGCGGATCGCCCGCGGCAAGATCACCGACTCGGGGGTGCAGACCCCGGCCGCCTGACGCCGCGCGTGGTCCCGGGCCTGCCGCGCGCCTAGGGTCGGGGGCGTGCGCGCGGTGACGATCAGCCAGCCCGGCGGCCCCGACGTGCTCGGCTGGGGCGAGGTGCCCGACCCGGTGTGCGGGCCGGGTGAGGTGGTCGTCGACGTCGTCGCGACCGCGGTCAACCGGGCCGACCTGATGCAGCGGCAGGGCTTCTACCCGCCCCCGCCGGGCGCCAGCGAGGTCCTCGGCCTGGAGTGCAGCGGCGTCATCAGCGAGGTCGGGGACGGCGTCGAGGGCTGGTCGGTCGGCGACGAGGTGTGCGCGCTGCTGGCCGGCGGCGGCTACGCCGAGCGGGTGGCCGTCCCGGCCGGGCAACTGCTGCCCCGGCCCGCGGGTGTGGAGCTGGCCAGTGCCGCGGCGCTCCCGGAGGTCACCTGCACGGTCTGGTCGAACGTCTTCCTGCTCGCCGGGCTGCGCGCCGGCGACGTCCTCCTGGTGCACGGCGGCTCCAGCGGCATCGGCACCATGGCGATCCAGCTGGCGGTGCGCGCCGGCGCCCGGGTGGCCACCACCGCCGGCAGCGAGCAGAAGCTCGCCGTCTGCCGCGAGCTGGGCGCCGACATCCTGGTGAACTACCGGAACGAGGACTTCGTCGGGCGCATCCGCGAGGCCACCGACGGGCACGGCGCCGACGTCGTGCTGGACAACATGGGCGCCGCCTACCTGGCCCGCAACGTCGACGTCCTCGCCGACGGCGGCCGGCTGGTGGTCATCGGGATGCAGGGCGGCCGGAAGGCCGAGCTGGACCTGAGCCGGCTGCTCGCCAAGCGGGGCAGCGTGCACGCCACCGCGCTGCGCTCCCGGCCGGCCACCGGCCGTGGCGGCAAGGCGGAGATCGTCGCGGCCGTGCGGCACGACGTGTGGCCCGACGTCGAACGCGGCGTGGTCCGCCCGGTCATCGACCGCCGGCTGCCGATGTCCCGCGCCGCGGAGGCGCACGCCCTGCTGGAGGAGAGCTCGCACATCGGCAAGGTGCTGCTGCTCCCGGACGCCTGAGCGCGGTCACGCCTCCGGGGAGCGGCCACCCACCGTGGGCCGGACGGCGACGAGCGCGACGTCGTCCTCTCCCGGCTGCGGGACCATCCTGGTCAGCAGCCGGTCGCAGAACCGGTCCAGGTCGGCCTCCGCGCACTCCTCGACCGTGGCCAGCAGCCGATCGGTCCCCTCGTCCAGCGACTCCCCCCGCCGCTCGACCAGCCCGTCGGTGTAGAGCAGCAGCGTGGCGCCGGCCGGCAGCGTGGTCTGCTCCGACGACCGTGGCGCCCCGGCGTCCACGCCCAGCAGCAGGTCGGCCCGGCCGCCTCCGGGGGTGAGCAGCCGGGCTTGCCCCGAGCGCTCCAGCAGCACCGGCGGGGGGTGCCCGGCGTTGGACCACTGCACCTGCAGCCCCGCGGCGTCGTCCCGCTCGGGGGTGCCCAGCTGGGCGACGACGGCGGTGGCGATCGTCTCGAGCTCCAGGCCCTCGATCGCCCGGTCGACGGCGGTGAGCACCGAGCCGGGTGAGTCGGCGCCACCGTGGCCGATGCCCCGCACGAGCCCGCGCAGCTGCCCCATGGCCGCCGCGGCCCGCGTGTCGTGCCCCGCCACGTCACCGATGACCACCAGCAGGTCACCGTTGCGGCGGCGGAACGCGTCGTACCAGTCACCGCCCACCTGGGCCTGCTGGGCGGCCGCCAGGTAGCGGACGGCGATGTCGGCGAAGGACGTCTCCGGCGGTGCGGTGAGCAGGCTCCGCTGCAGCTCGGTGGCGACGTGCCGCTGGCCGGCGTAGAGGAGGGCGTTGTCCAGCGCCACCCCGGCCCGACGGCCGATCTCCTCGGCGAGCTCCAGCTCGAGCTCTCCCAGCTGGTTCCCCCCGGGGGTGCCGACCAGCAGGATGGAGCCGAGGGGCCGTTCCCGGCCGGTGATCGGGACGGCGACCGCGCTCCCCATGCCCAGCTGGGTCACCAGGGCGCGCAGTTCGGGGTCGGCCACCTGGCCGGCCAGCTCCTCGGGGCCGATGCGGGGCAGCAGGACCCGCTCCCCCGCCGCGGCCCGCCGGCTGGGCTCGGTGAAGCAGTGGCGCGCCTCCTTCAGCTCCTCCGCCGCCCGGGCCACCGGCGCGAGCGCGGGATCGCGGTGCCGCATGGCGACGTTGTGCAGCCGGCCGTGCCCGTCGAGGACCTGGATGCTGATCCAGTCGGCCAGCCCGGGGACGAGGGCCTGCGCCAGCCGGGTCAGCGGCTCGGTGACGTCCAGCGGGCCCATCAGCGACTCGGAGACGCGAGCCAGCAGCTGGACGTGCCCGGCGAGCCGGTCGCGGTCGCGCTCCGCCGTCCGCTGCGCCGTCACATCGGTGGCGAACACCAGCACCACCGGCCGGCCGGTGTCGGTCTGGGTGGTCGCCGAGCTCAGTTCGAGCACCCGGCCGGCGATGTCGATGTGCGCCGGCCCCTGCTGCCCGCCGACCGCGGAGAAGGCCGCCTGAGTGCCCGGGACCACCTCGTCGACGGGGCGCCCCAGCACCGCCGGCCCGAGGCCGAGGAGGTCCTCGGCCTGACGGTTCCAGCCCAGCAGCTCACCCGTCGGCTCGGCCACCAGGACCGGGATCGGGACGTGCTCCAGCAGGGCCCCGACCGCGGTCACCCCCCGCGTCCCCGCCCGGTCGGGCGGCCCGGGCTGCCGCGTGATCGCCGCGAGCACCCCGGCGTGCCGGCGCCGCTCCCGGCTGGCCGTGCGCAGCTCGTGCACCCGGGCGGGCAGGTCCGGGTCGTCCACGCCGGCGACGAGCAGGTCCAGGGGCACCTCGGGGGTGAAGGCGGCCTGGCGGCGCACCGCCACCGGGTCCACCGCCAGGACGGCGATCCCCGCTCCCGGTGCCAGGCGGTGCGCGCGCTGGGCCAGGAGCACCGCCGCCGTGGCCCGCGTGCCCAGCACCACGAGGTCGACCGGGGCCTCGGCGGGGCCGAGGGCGTCCGCCAGGTCGACGGCGGACACCTGCTCCAGGCCCGGTACGCCCCCGAGCCGCGCCAGGTCCTGCGGCGTGCCGTCGACGAGGACGCAACGACCCGGGACAGGAGCGGCGCTCACTCGCCCAGGAGCGGCAGGCCGAGCACCGCCCGGCCGGTCCAGGTGCGCAGGATGTCCGTCGTCGGGCTCATCACGTCCGCTGCCCGGGCGTCCCGCAGGTGCCGCTCCAGCGGGGAGCGGTCCCGGTAGCCGATCCCACCGACCAGCGTCATCGCCTCGTTGGTCACCTGCACCGCGCACTGGGCGACCTCGGCCTTGGCCGCGGCGAGGCCGGGCAGGGCGGCTGCGCCCCCGGCATCGGCCTCCTCGGCGGCCCAGTGCACCAGTCGGCGGGTGCGCTCGACCTGGGCCCACAGGACCCCCAGCCGGTGCTGCAGGAGCGGCTCGGCAGCCAGCCGGCGGCCGGTGTGCGCGTGCGCCCGCCGGTGCAGGTGCGCCACCGCCTCGTCGAGCGAGGCCTGGGCGACCCCCAGGTAGGAGCCCGCCATCGCCATCAGGAAGTAGGGGGCGACGACCTCGAAGACGTACCAGAGCTGGTCACCCTCGGCGCCGAGGAGGTGGTCGACGCCGAGGCGGACCCCCGCCAGCCGAGCCCGCCGGGAGGAGTTGCCCCGCATGCCGATGCCGTCCCACCGGTCGGTCCAGGTCAGGCCGGCGGTGTCCCCGGGCACCAGGACGCAGGAGAACTGCCCCACCGGCGCCTCCGGGTCGGCGGCGACCGTGCTGACCACGTACGAGTCGGCCTGCCCGCCGTTGGTCACGAACGACTTCTCGCCGTCGAGCTGCAGCTCCGCCCCGTTCCGCGTCATGCGGGTCTGCGGCAGCCAGAAGTGCGCACCGGTGCCGGGCTCCGACAGCGCCAGCGTCGTGAGGTGCTCCCCGGCGACGATGGCGTCGAGGAACCCCTCGCGCTGCCGCGGCGTCGGCTTCGCCGCGATCACCGCCGTCCCCACGCAGTGCATCCCGAAGCACAGGGCCGTCGAGGCGCAGACCCGGCCGACCGCCTCGCAGACCGCGACGACCCCGCGCAGGCCGAGCCCGGACCCGCCCATCGGCCGTGCGGCCGCGAGACTCCCGAGACCGGCGGCCTGCAGGGCCCGCAGCGCCTCGGCGGGCCACACCCCGGAGTCGGTCCGCTCGACCAGCGGGCCGGCGACGGTCCCGGCCACCTCGGTGGCCCGGGCGGTGGCCTCGGCGATGCTCACCGGGGCCGCTGTCATGAGCCAGAGCATAGGCACTGCCGCCCCGGTCACCCGGTCGGCACAGGCGCCCCTGCCGGGAGGCCGGCGGACCCCTCAGCCCAGCTCGTCGATGCACTCGACCAGCCGCTCGACCTCCTCGGCCGTGTTGTAGTGCATCAACCCCAGCCGGACGGCGCCCCCGACCTCGTTGACCCCGATCGCGTCGAACAGCTCGCGGGCGAAGAAGTCACCGTCCCAGGCGCAGATGCCGCGGCGGGCCAGCTCACCGGCGACCTGCCGCGGGCGCATGCCGGAGACGGTGAACGACAGCGTCGGGGTGCGCGGCCACGGCTCCCCCACCACGTGGACGTGCGCCATCCGCCGCAGCGCGGTGTCCAGCCGGTCGAACAGCTCACCCTCGTAGCGGCCGACGGCGGCCATCGCGGTGGCCAGCCGCTGGCGGCGCGTCCCGGTCGCCTCCGGGCAGAGCGCGGCGAAGTGGTCGACGGCGGCCGCGACGCCGGCGTACAGCTCGAACGGCGGGGTGCCCGGCTCGAACCGCTCCGGCACCCGGTCCGACGCCGGCAGCAGCTTGTCCGGCCACAGCTCCTCCCACAACCCGGGATGGGCCACGACGGCGCCCACGTGCGGGCCGCACCACTTGTAGGCCGACAGGGCGAGGAAGTCCGCGCCGAGCTGCTCGACGTCCAGCGGCAGGTGCGGGGCCGCGTGCGCCGCGTCGACGTACACCAGCGCGCCCACCTGGTGCGCGCGGCGGGCGATCGCGGCGACGTCCGGGCAGGTGCCGATGGCGTTGCTGGCCGCGGTGACCGCCACCAGCCGGGTGCGGTTGGTCAGCAGCTCGTCGTACTGCCAGTCCGGCAGCTCCCCGGTCTCGATGTCGACCTCGGCCCAGCGCACCACCAGCCCGAGCCGGTCGGCCACCTGGAGCCACGGCCGGACGTTGGCGTCGTGGTCCAGCCGGCTCACCACGATCTCGTCCCCGGCGCGCCAGTGCTTGGCCAGCGCCCGGGCGACCGCGTAGGTCAGCGAGGTGGCGTTCGGACCCAGCACCACCCCGCCCGCGACGCCGCCCACCAGGTCGGCGACGGCCGAGCGCGCGCCGGAGACCAGCTGCTCGGCCCGCGCCGAGGAGGGGAACACCCCGCCCCGGTCGGCGATCGGCACCCGCATCGCCTGGGAGACCGCGCGGACCACGCTCTCCGGCACCAGCGTGCCGCCCGGGCCGTCGGCGTGCACGAAGCCGTCGGACAGGCCCGGGAACAGGCCCCGGACGCGGGCGACGTCCAGCCGCCCGGCACCCGATGACATGCCCGGAGCCTATGCGGGCGGAGGTGGCGGCGGTCACCTCGGGCGGCCCCGGGCACACGGCTCCCGGGCGCGGGGCAGGATGGGGCCATGACTCCTCCTGGCACCGGTGAACCCCACCCCCAGCAGGTCCTCGTCGTGGGTCCCGACGGTCAGCCGGTCGGCGCGATGCCGATGCCGCAGGACGGCGGCGACGACGGCGCCCCCGGCGTCGGCGACCTGGTCGAGCAGCCGGCCAAGGTCATGCGGATCGGCACGATGATCAAGCAGCTGCTCGAGGAGGTCCGGGCCGCGCCCCTGGACGACGCCAGCCGCAACCGGCTCCGCGACATCCACGCCTCCTCCATCCGTGAGCTCGAGCAGGGCCTCGCGCCCGAGCTGCGGGAGGAGCTGGAGCGGATCACGCTGCCGTTCACCGAGGGCGAGACGCCGTCCGACGCCGAGCTGCGGATCGCCCAGGCCCAGCTGGTCGGCTGGCTGGAGGGCGTCTTCCACGGCATCCAGACCGCGCTGTTCGCCCAGCAGATGGCCGCCCGCGCCCAGCTGGAGGAGATGCGCCGCAAGGCGCTGCCCGGCAGCGCCGGGCAGCCAGGGCACGAGCCGCGGCACGGCGGCGGGCAGTACCTCTAGTCGGCCTACCGGCCTCCACCGCGGCCAGGAGCCGTGCCCGGCTGCCGTTGAGCCGTTGCCGGTGAGGTGGGCAGGGACCCTCCGGGCCCCGTGCCCACCTCACCGAGCACGCTCCGCGTGCGCTGTCCGCCCCCCAGCTCCCGCTCGGGTACGGCGCCTCCGCTCAGAGGGTGAAGCGGTGGACGGCGGCCTGGAGCTCGTCGCTCATCCGGGACAGCTCCTCCGCCGAGCGCTGCGCCTCCTCGACCCGCTGGTTGGTCTCCGCGGTGCCCGCGGCCAGCCCGGTGATCGCCGAGGCGATGCCCTGCGAGGACGACGCCGCCTCGGCCACGTTGCGGTTCATCTCGTTGGTCGTGGCGGTCTGCTCCTCCACCGCCGCGGCGATCGTCGCCTGGAAGTCGTTGATCTCCCCGATGACCGAGCTGATCTGCCCGATCGCGTCCACCGCACCGGCGGTGTCGGCCTGGATCGCCTCCACCCGGCGGGCGATGTCCTCGGTCGCCCGCGCGGTCTCCTGCGCCAGCTCCTTCACCTCGTTCGCCACCACGGCGAACCCCTTGCCCGCCTCACCGGCACGCGCCGCCTCGATCGTGGCGTTCAGCGCCAGCAGGTTCGTCTGCTCCGCGATCGAGGTGATCGTCTTCACCACGTTGCCGATCTCCTGCGACGAGTCACCCAGCTTCCCGACCGTCCGCGTGGTGTTCTCCGCCACGCCCACCGCCTGGTTCGCCACCCGCGAGGCCTCGCTCGCGTTCTGGCTGATCTCCCGGATCGCCGACTCCATCTGCTGCGAACCCGTCGACACCGTGTCCACGCTCGAGGCCACCTCACCGGCGTTGGCCACCACCACGTCGGCCTGACCCGCCGCCGTCCGCGCGTTCGCCGACATCGCCGCCGCACCCGCCGTCAGCTGCTGCGACGCCGCACCCAGGCGCGATGCCGAGTCGCTCACCAGCGACAGCACCCCACCCAGGGACTCCAGCGTGCGGTCCAGCGACCGGGCGACCTCACCGATCTCCGCGCCGCCGGTCTCCCCGGCGCGCACGCTCAGGTCGCCCTCGGCGACGCGGTCGAGCACCTCGCGCACCCGCTGCACGGGGCGGGTGATGGAGCGCACCAGCAGCAGCGACAGCAGCACCGACACCGCGATGCCGGCGGCGACCACGACGACGGTCAGCGCGCGGGCGGCCTCGTAGGCGTCCTGGGCCTCCTGGGCCGTCGCCGCGGCGACGGCGCTCTGCGCGTCGGTCGCGGTGGTGATCGCCTCGATGGCGGTCACCTCCAGCTCCTGCTGCTGCGGGACGATCGCCATGATCAGCTCGAGGTCGCCGACGTTGGCCAGGATCTGCGCCTGGTTCTCGAAGAAGCCGAGGGCGGCGTCCCGGAACTGCTCGAACGACGCCCGGACCGGATCGCTCAGCGCACCGGTGTCCACCGCCTCGAGCGCCTCGGTGAGCCGGCCCTGCGCCTCGGTGGCCGCCTCGCCGTTCTGGGCGAGGACCTCGTCCGGGAGGTTCTCCATCGCCGATCGGGCGGAGTAGGCCTGCTGCTCCCACCACAGCGACTCCAGGTCGTCCAGCTGCTCCAGCGGGCGGGTGCCGCTGTCGTAGACCTCCTGGGCCTGGTGGCTCAGGGTGCCCATCCGGTCGATCCCGATGACGCCCACGGTGAGGGTGGCCAGGGCGACCACGAGGATCGCGGCGAGCAGCCGGCCCCGCAGTCCCACCCGGCCGAGCCCCGCGAGCGGTCCGGCACCCCCCGGCTCGGGGACGGTGCTGTGCGTGTCGACGTCCATGGATCTCTCCCTCGTGGTGGCTGTGGTGGTGGTGCGACGACCTGGCTGCCCCTGGGATCGGTTCCACCGGGGGAACTGTTGAGTGCGGCCCGGCTGTCTTCCGCCGTCCGGAACACGAAAGACGGCAGGGCCTGCCGGGTGCTCCCGGCAGGCCCTGCTGTGGCCACCTCGCCGGGCCCGGCCGCGAACTGGCGCGCGGTGGGGGCGAGGTGGTCGCTGCTCAGACGGTGAACCGGTTGACCGCGGCCTGCAGCTCGTCGCTCATCCGGGACAGCTCCTCCGCCGAGCGCTGCGCCTCCTCGACCCGCTGGTTGGTCTCCGCGGTGCCCGCGGCCAGCCCGGTGATCGCCGAGGCGATGCTCTGCGAGGACGACGCCGCCTCGGAGACGTTGCGGTTCATCTCGTTGGTCGTGGCGGTCTGCTCCTCCACGGCCGCGGCGATCGTCGCCTGGAAGTCGTTGATCTGCGCGATCACGGTGGAGATCTCCCCGATCGCGTCCACCGCACCGGCGGTGTCGCCCTGGATCGCCTGCACCCGCCGCGCGATGTCCTCGGTCGCCCGCGCCGTCTCCTGCGCCAGCTCCTTCACCTCGTTGGCGACGACGGCGAACCCCTTGCCCGCCTCACCGGCACGCGCCGCCTCGATCGTGGCGTTCAGCGCCAGCAGGTTCGTCTGCTCCGCGATCGAGGTGATCGTCTTCACCACGTTGCCGATCTCCTGCGACGAGTCACCCAGCTTCCCGACCGTCCGGGTCGTGTTCTCCGCGACGCCGACCGCCTGCCCCGCGACCCGCGCCGCCTCGGTCGCGCTCTGCGCGATCTCCCGGATCGCCGACTCCATCTGCTGCGAACCCGTCGACACCGTGTCCACGCTCGAGGCCACCTCGCCGGCGGAGGCGACGACGACGTCGGCCTGACCCGCCGCCGTCCGCGCGTTCGCCGACATCGCCGCCGCACCCGCCGTCAGCTGCTGCGACGCCGCACCCAGGCGCGACGCCGAGTCGCTCACCAGGGTGAGCACCCCACCCAGGGCGTCCAGGGTGGTGTCCAGCGAGCGGGCGACGTCGCCCAGCTCGGCGCCGCCGACGTTCCCGGCCCGCACCCGCAGGTCGCCGGCGGCGACCCGCTCGAGGGTCTCGCGGATCCGCTGCACCGGGCGGGTGACGCTGCGGGCCATCAGGACGGCGAGCGCGACGGAGACCAGGAGGCCGATCGCGACGCCGATGATCGTGAGTGTGCGTGCGCTGGCGTAGGCGTCGCGGGCCTCCTGCACGGTGGCCGAGGTGGCGGCGATCTGCGCGTCGCTGGCGGCGGTGAGCGCGTCGACGGCGTTCGTCTCGGCCTCGATCAGCGTGGGCAGCACGGACAACGGGTCACCACCGGCGGCACCGATCTCGGCCATCTGGGCGCTGGTGTCGTCGTAGAGCTGGATCGCGGTCTGGAAGTCCTGGAACGCGACCTCGGTGGCCGGCCGGAGGGCGACCTCGTCGAGGCCGGCGCGGAGCTCGTCCAGCGTCGCGCGGATGGCGACGGTCTGCTCCTGCAGGCCGGCCACGAGGTCCGGCGCGAGGCCCGGGCTCATGCCCCGGGAGATGGTCGCCTGGTACTGCCAGTAGCTGGAGCGCAGCAGCAGGATGTCGCGCAGCGGGACCGCGCCGTCCTCGTAGACCGCCTCGGCCTGGTCGCTCAGCTCCCCCATGCGCGTCACGCCGAGCGTGCCGACCGCGAGCGTGGCCAGCGTGACCAGCAGGAAGGCCGCGAGCAGCCGGGCGCGCAGGCCCGTGCGCTGGACGAGACCCGGCCGTCGGTCCGGGTCGGTGGGCGTGGCCTGGTGGGCCCGAGCGTCGGTCATGGCGTACCTCTCCTGCGATGGACGCACCCTGGGCGCCCTTGTCAGCCGGAGATCGGCAGCGCACGACCGGTTCTGGAGCACAGTGCGGATGCGCAACCAGGAAGTCCGCTGGATCGGGTGACATCGTTCCCACGGAGGGCCGATGCAGCCGGTCCGACCTCAGCTGCGCAGGGTGGCCAGGAAGGCCGCGACCCCGTCCGCGTCGTTGGCGACGGTCACGTCCGTCGCGACCGCCAGCACGTCGGGGTGCGCGTGGGCCATCGCCACCGCCCGGCCACCGCCGTCCCGCACCCACTCGAAGGCGGCGATGTCGTTGGGCATGTCACCGAAGTAGACGACGTCGGCCGGGGACACCCCGCGCTCGGCGGCGAGCCGGGCGAGACCGGTCGCCTTCGTCACGCCGGCCGCCGAGATCTCGGCCATCGCGTCGGAGGAGGAGGTGGTCACCGTGGCGGTGTCCCCCACCACCTCGGCGACCAGCGCCACGAACTCGTCGCGGCCGAGCCGCTCGTGCCGGGCGAGCAGCTTGGCCACCGGCTGGGCGACCATCTCCTCCAGGGTCGCGACCGCCACGCCGGGCGCGTCCTTGTCCCAGCGCGGCCGGTAGATCGGCTCGTGCCGGAACTGGTCGCCGTACTCGACGGCGAACCAGGTGTCCGGCTGCCGGCGGCGCAGCTGCGCGGTGACCTCCTGCAGCACCTCCGGCTGCACCGGGTGCTCCTCCAGCACGCTGAACCCGGTCAGGTCGAGCAGCACGGCGCCGTTGCAGCAGATCGCCGTCCCCCCGCCCAGCCGCTCGCGCACCCCGAGCATCCAGCGTGGCGGCCGCCCGGTGGCCAGCACCAGCGGCACCCCCTCGGCGTCCCACCAGCGCAGCTCGGCCAGCGTCGCGTCGCTGATCGTCTCGTCGCTGCGCAGCAGCGTGCCGTCCAGGTCGCTGACGATCAGCTTCGGCCGGTCAGCCACCGGTGCCCTCCAGCTCCAGCAGGGCTTCCAGGTACCGCGCCACCCCGTCGGCCTCGTGGCCGCTGGTCCGGTCGCCGGCGGCGGCGCGGACCAGCGGGTGGGCGTTGGCGACGGCGACCGCCCGGCCGCCCCCGTCCCGCACGGCCTCGATCATCGGCAGGTCGTTGGGCATGTCGCCGAAGACGAGGACGTCACCGAAGCCGAGCCCCAGGGCGTCCAGCACGACCTGCAGCCCGGTGGCCTTGGTGACCCCCGGGGGCAGCACCTCGATGAACCCGAGGCCGGCGTGGGTGAGCTCGGCGACCGAGGGGTCGACGACGCGGCGGGCCAGCTCCACCAGCTGGTCCTCCCCCAGGCGGGGGGAGCGCAGGAACACCTTGAGCACCGCCCCCACGGGCAGCACCTGGTGCCGGGGCAGCAGGTGGGCCGGCTCGGGGTAGGGCCAGTCGAAGCCGTGCTGCACCCGCAGCGGGCGCATCGCCTCGGACTGCTCGGCGGCGTCCTCCACCGCGACGATCAGGTCGCCGGCGACGCCCTCGATCGCCGCGATCACCTCGGTGGCGACCTCTCGGGGCATGCCGACCGTGCGGAGCACCTCGTCGGGGGCGCCGTCCGACCCGAACCGGACGACGTAGCCGCCCTGGGCCAGCACCGCGATCCCCTGCCCGGCGAGGGCGGCGCGGACGCTCTCCAGCAGCCGCGGCCCACGGCCGGTGGCGCCGACCACCGGCAGGCCGGCGGCCCGGCAGGCGGCGATCGCCGCCGCGGTGCGCGGGCTGACCTCCCCGTGCGCACCCAGGAGGGTGCCGTCCAGGTCGCTGACCACCAGCCGGGGCCGCCACGACCCCAGGCGGGCGCCCAGGTCGCCCAGGTCGACCACCTCACCCGCCGCCGCGGCGGCCGCGGGTGCGGTCAACCCGCCGCCGTCGGGCCGGCCAGCGCTCACGCGGCGGGGCCGGGGGCGACCGCAGCCAGCGCCATGCCGGGGGTGAGCACCTCGTGGCCACCCAGCCACGGGCGCAGCGCCGCGGGCACGTGCACCGAGCCGTCGGCCCGCTGGTGCACCTCGAGCAGGCAGGCGATGGTGCGGGCGATCGCGCACAGCGTGCCGTTCAGCGTCGCCGCCGGCTGCGGCTTCCCGTCGGCGTCGCGGTGCCGGATCTGCAGCCGGCGGGCCTGGAACGTCGTGCAGTCGGAGGTGCTGGTCAGCTCCCGGTAGGTGCCCTGGGAGGGGAACCACGCCTCGATGTCGAACTTGCGGGCCGCGCTGGTGCCCAGGTCGCCGGCGGCGATGTCGACCACCCGGTACGGCAGCTCGAGGGCCTGGAGGAACTCCTCCTCCCACTGCAGCAGCCGGCGGTGCTCGGCGGCAGCGTCCTCGGGCGCGCAGAAGCTGAACATCTCGACCTTGTCGAACCAGTGCACCCGGATGATGCCGCGGGTGTCCTTGCCGTAGGACCCGGCCTCCCGGCGGAAGCAGGAGGACCACCCGGCGTACCGCTTCGGGCCGGCGGAGAGGTCGAGCACCTCACGCGCGTGCATGCCGGCGATGGCGACCTCGGAGGTGCCGACCAGGTACAGGTCGTCGCGCTCGACCCGGTACACCTCCTCGTCGTGCTCGCCGAGGAAGCCGGTGCCCTCCATCGCCTCCGGCTTGACCAGGGCGGGGGCGACGACGGGGGTGAAGCCGGCCGCGACGGCGCGGGTGATGGCCAGCTGGGCCAGCGCGAACTCCAGCAGCGCGCCGGGGCCGGTGAGGAAGTAGAAGCGGGCGCCGGAGACCTTGGCGCCGCGCTCCATGTCGATGGCGCCGAGCGCCTCCCCGATCTGCAGGTGGTCCTTTACCTCGAAGTCGTAGCTGGGGACCTCGCCGACGGTGCGCAGGGTGACCGCGTCGTCCTCGCCGCCGGGCGGGACGTCGTCGTGCACCAGGTTGGGGATGCGCAGGTGCAGCTCGGTCAGCGCGGCGTCCGCGGCGCGCTCGGCCTCCTCGGCCTCCTTCACCTGCGCGGCCAGCGCCTTGGCCCGCTCCAGGACGGCGGGGCGCTCCTCGGGGGTGGCCTTCTTCACCGCCTGCGAGGCCGCCTTCTGCTCCGCGCGCAGGTCGTCGGCGACCTTCACCGCGGCCCGGCGGTCGGCGTCGGCGGTCAGCAGCCGGTCGACGAGGGAGTCGTCGGCGCCCCGGGCGCGCTGGCTGGCCTTGACCCGCTCGGGGTCCTCACGCACGAGTCGCAGGTCGATCACACCGCTGATCGTAGGTGCCGGGCCCTGGCGCCACCGAACCCTCGCAGTCCGCCGGTGCGCGGGTGTCCAGGTGCGGGACACTGGTGCCATGCGCTTCCTCGGCGACCGCCGCCCGGACCACGACCTCACCTACAGCGACGTGTTCATGGTGCCGGGGCACTCCACGGTCGGCTCCCGCCTCGAGGTCGACCTGACCACCCCCGACCGGGTGGGCACGACCATCCCGATCGTCGTCGCCAACATGACGGCGATCTCCGGCCGGCGGATGGCCGAGACCGTGGCCCGCCGCGGCGGGCTGGCGGTGCTGCCGCAGGACATCCCGATCGACGTCGTCGGCGAGGTCGTCTCCTGGGTCAAGGCCCGGCACACCGTCTACGACACCCCGATCACGCTCAGCCCGACGTCCACGGTCGCCGAGGCGCTGTCGCTGATGGGCAAGCGGGCGCACGGCGTCGTCGTCGTGGTGGAGGGAGGCCGGCCGGTCGGCGTGGTCACCGACGGCGCCTGCCAGGGCGTCGACCGGTTCACCCAGCTGTCCGGGGTGATGACCGCCGAGCCGCTGACCATCCCCGCCGGCACCGACCTGCCCAAGGTCTTCGACGTGCTCTCCGCCGAGCGGATCAGCGCCGCCCCGGTCGTCGACGGCGACCAGCTGGTCGGCCTGATCACCCGCAAGGGCGCGCTGCGCTCGGCGATCTACGCCCCGGCGCTCGACGCGCAGGGCCGGCTGCTCGCCTCCGCCGCTGTCGGCATCAACGGCGACGTCGCGGGCAAGGCGGAGGCGCTGCTGGCGCACGGTGTCGACGTGCTCGTGGTCGACACCGCCCACGGCCACCAGGAGAAGGCGGTCGAGGCGGTGCGCGCCGTCCGCGCCGTCGCCGGGACCACGCCGGTGGTGGCCGGCAACGTGGTGACGCCGGAGGGCACCCGCGACCTGGTCGAGGCCGGGGCCGACGTGGTCAAGGTCGGCGTCGGTCCCGGCGCCATGTGCACCACCCGGATGATGACCGGCGTCGGCCGCCCCCAGTTCTCCGCCGTCGAGGAGTGCGCGGCCGCGGCGCGGGAGCTGGGCAAGCACGTCTGGGCCGACGGCGGGGTCCGCCACCCCCGGGACATCGCCCTGGCGCTGGCCGCCGGCGCGGCGAACGTGATGATCGGCTCCTGGTTCGCCGGCACCTACGAGAGCGCCGGCGACCTGTACGACGACGGCACCGGCCGCCGCTACAAGGAGAGCTTCGGCATGGCGTCGGCGCGGGCGGTCAAGGCCCGCACCGCCACCCAGAGCGGCTTCGACCGGGCCCGCGCCGGGCTGTTCGAGGAGGGCATCAGCTCCTCCCGGATGTACCTGGACCCGGCCCGGCCCGGGGTCGAGGACCTCATCGACCAGATCGTGGCCGGCGTCCGCTCCTCGGCCACGTACGCCGGCGCGCGCACCGTCGACGAGCTGCACGAGCGGGCCGTGCTGGGCGTGCAGAGCGCGGCCGGCTACGAGGAGGGCCGCCCGCAGCCCACCAGCTGGTGACGGAGGCCCGGTGATGCAGGCCCTGCCGCAGGAGCGGTTCGAGGAGCTGGTCGCCGACGCGCTGGACCAGGTGCCGGCCGAGCTCATGGCGCTGCTGGACAACGTCGTCGTCCTGGTCGAGGACCGGAACCCCGAGGAGCCGGACCTGCTCGGCATCTACGAGGGCTTCGCGCTGACCGAGCGCGGCTGGGACTACGGCGGGGCGCTGCCGGACCGGATCATGATCTACCGGGTGGCGATCTGCGACGTCTGCGAGGACGAGGAGCAGGTGGTCGACGAGGTCGCGGTCACCGTCGTGCACGAGATCGCGCACCACTTCGGCATCGAGGAGGAACGCCTCCACGCCCTCGGCTGGGGCTGATGAAGGACAGCCTTGCCCCCGCCCCTCGGGGGCTCGGGACGGGGCCCTGCACGGGGGCCGTTCCAGTCCGTCACCTAGCGTTGGCCACGTGCCCGAGGACGCCGACCGCACCGCCCCCCGCCTGCCGATCCAGATGCTGCACGACCGCCTGCTGGTCGCCCTCCGCAAGGAGGACGGCGACCGGCGCTCGACCGGCGGCATCCTGATCCCCGCGACCGCCCAGGTGGCCAAGCGGCTGGTGTGGGGCGAGGCCAAGGGCATCGGCCCGAACGTGCGGCAGATCAAGGTCGGCGACCAGGTGCTCTTCTCCCCGGAGGACCAGCACGAGGTCGAGGTGCACGGCGAGGACCTGATCATCCTGCGCGAGCGCGACGTGCACGCCGTCGCCGCCGCCCGGATCGAGGAGAACACCGGCCTCTACCTCTGAGGCAGGGCGCCTCGCCCCGGCGTGCGTTCGTCGTCGGTCCAGCGGGGCAGGAGTGACGTCGTGCGCCCACCGGAGTCGAAGGGACGGAACGGTCCGGCACCCAGGGGTGTTCAGAGCGTCCCTGTGCGCGCACACTGGGTGATCATGACGGTCGGTGCGCGACCCCGGGACGGTGGCTCAGCCCTGCCCGGCGGACCCGGCGCGCACCCGGGCCAGCCACTCCTGCGCCGCCGCGAACGCGGCGTCGCCGACCCGCTCCGCCACCGGCTTCCCGGGCTGCGCGTCCGCGCGCGGGTACGAGCCCAGGAACCGCACCTCGTCGGCCTGCCGGTGCAGCGCGGCCAGCGCGTCGCCCACCCGCTGGTCGGCGACGTGCCCCTCGCAGTCGATGGAGAACGAGTAGACGCCCAGCCGCTCCCGGGTGGGGCGCGACTCGATCCGGGTCAGGCTGATCCCGCGCACGGCGAACTCGGCCAGCAGGTCCAGCAGGGCGCCGGTGCGGTCTGCGACGACCGCGGTCACCGTGGTCTTGTCCGACCCGGTCGGCTCCGGCAGCGGTCCCGGCCGCTCGACCAGCACGAACCGGGTCACGGCGCCCGGGTGGTCCGCGACGTCGCCGGCCAGCGCCACCAGCCCGTACCGCTCGGCGGCGATGGCGGCGCAGACCGCGGCGTCGTGCTCGCCGGCGGCGACCCGGCGCGCGGCGTCGGCGGTCGACCCGGTCGGGACGACGTCGGCCCCGGGCACCAGCTCGGCGACCCGGGCCCGGCACTGGGCGAGGGCGTGCGGGTGGCTGGCCACCGAGCGCACCGCGGCGGCGTCGGTGCCGGGGCGCACGGCCAGCACGAAGGCGACCGGCAGGAACACCTCGCGGGTGATCACCAACGGCGCACCGTCGACCAGCCCGTCCATGGTGGCCGGCACCGAGCCCTCCACCGAGTTCTCCAGCGGCACGAGGGCGGCGTCGCGCTCACCGGCGCGCACCGCGGAGAGCGCGGCGGCGACGCTGGGCGCGGGGTGGACGTCGACGGGGGGACCGGCCTCGGCACCGGAGGTCAGCACGGCGAGGGCGGCCTCGGCGAAGGTACCCTCGGGACCGAGATAGGCGAACCTCGTCGGCGCTGTGCGGGAGTCTGCGCGCGGCATCCGGTGAGGGTAGTGCGGCCGCGCCGGATCCAGGTCCCGGCGCGGGGGGAGCTGCCTCGTCACCGGCCGGGTACGTGCTCGTCACGTCCCCCGACAGTTGACAGGAGGTACGCGTGACCGCGGCGCCCGAGACCCTCGAGCCGATGCTCGACACGGTCCGCTGGCGCCTCCTGGCGGCCAGCAGCGCCGGGGACGCCCGGGCCTTCACCGCCGAGCTGGACCGGGCCGCCGTCGTGCTCACCGCCACCCGGCAGCCCTCGTGGAGCGCCTGGTCGCACGCCTTCAGCGCCCGCGCCCTCCTGCTGGACGGCGACACCGACGGGGCCGCCTCCGCCGTCGCCGCCGCCCGCGCCGCGCTCGAGCGCTGCCCGGTGTCGGCCGAGCGCGCGCTGACCCTGGCCTACCTGGCGCACGTGGAGGTGAGCGCCGACCGGTACGACGCCGCCCTGCACCTCGCCGTCGACGCGAGCCTGCTGGCCGACCAGCTCGGCGAGCAGATCGGCGCGTCCGGCACCCCTTCCCGGGCGCTGCACCAGGCACACCACTGGCTCTCGCTCGCGCTGACCCGGCTGGACCTCGAGGAGCTCGCCGTCAGCCAGGCCCGGCGCGGTGCCCGCGTGGCCGATCGGCTGCCCGACCTGGGCGACCGCTGGCAGCTGCTGAGGCTGTGCGCCCAGCAGCACGTCGAGCTGGCCCAGACGGTGCAGCGGCGGGGCGACCTGGCCCGGTCCCGCGAGCTGGCCGAGGCGGCGCTGCGCTACGCCACCACCGCCCGGGAGCTCGCCTGGGAGCCCACCGATGCCGACGTCGACCTGCTCGACGTGGTGCAGGCCTGGTCGCTGGCCCTCACCGGCGACCTGGACTCCGCGCTCCCCCCGCTGCGGCGCGTCCGGCGCCACCTCGCCGCCGGTGACACCGGCCCCTGGCTGGCCGGCTACGCCGACCTGGCGCTGGCCCGGTTGCTGGCCCGGCTGTGCGCCCGGCAGGCCGCCGCCCGTCCCGGCCCACGCGCCGGCACCCCGCCGCCAGAGCTGGGCGAGGAGTCACTGCAGCTGCTCGTCTCGGCCACCGGCGCCTTCGCCGCGGCCGGTGACCTGCGCCGCTACCGCCAGTGCCTGCTGGAGCTGGGCCAGGCGACCGCGGCCCTGGGGCTCACCGGGGAGGCGCTGCACTGGCTGGACGCCTACCGGTCCGAGACGAGCCGGGCGCACCTGCGCAGCCGGGAGCTGTGGGCGGAGATGTTCGTCCGGCGCAGCCGGCTGCGGGAGGCCGAGCGGCAGACGGCGGTGCTCCGGCGGCACGCGATGGAGGACACCCTCACCGGGCTGGGCAACCGGCGCAGCGCCGAGCAGCGGATGGCCGAGCTGCGCGACGACCGGGAGCCGGTCTCGCTGGCGGTGGTCGACATCGACGGCTTCAAGTCCTTCAACGACGAGTACTCCCACCTGCACGGCGACGCCGTGCTGCGCACGGTCGCGACGCTGCTCGAGGAGCACAGCCGCACCGGCGACGAGGTCTTCCGCTGGGCCGGCGACGAGTTCCTGGTGCTGCTGCCCGACACCGGCGAGGCGCAGGCGGTGGTCGCCATGGAGCGGCTGCGCAGCGCCGTCGCCGACGCCGACTGGGCCGCGTTGCAGGTCCCGGCACCGCTGACGGTCAGCATCGGGGTCGCCAGCACCGACGCGCCCGGAGCCGCCGGCGCCCGGACGTGGCGGCAGCTGTTCGACTGCGCCGACCTCAACCTCTTCGCGGCCAAGCGCGGGGGCCGCAACCGGGTCCGCGCCCCGGGCGGCGACCAGCCACCGGCCACGCCGGCCCGCGCCCCGGCCGCCACCACCTCGGTCGACGACCTGGTCTCCCGGGTGCTCAGCGGCGCACCCCGCCGGCCCGGCTGGGCGTTCGACGACGGCGAGGTGGTCTCGTGACCCTGCGCCTGAACGGCTCCCGGGGCGACGACACCGCCCAGCGGGCCGACGCCCAGGTGCGTGACACGCCCGGGGCCACCGTGCAGAGTGCCCTCGTGCCGCCCGGACTCCTGCACCAGCGGGTCAGCTCCGCGTTGGCCAACTGGGAGCTCGACCAGGCCGAGAGGCTGCTCGCCGAGGTCGAGGGCGAGCTGCCCGCCCCGCCGGCCGACGAGCGGGGCGGCGCCCGGGCGTCGCTGGCCCGGGCCTGGGCCGACACGCTGCGCGCGGAACTGCTGGTCCGCCGGCTGCGGCTGGCCGGCTGGTCGCTGCTGGGCGAGCCGCTCGTCGACGGCGGGCCCGAGCAGGAACCGCCGCTGGACCTGCAGGGCAGCGCCGCCGGCGACGACGAGCCGGTCGACCGGGAGACGCGGTCGGAGTCCGCCGAGCGGGCCGCGCAGGCGATCGCGCTGGTGCGCTCGGCGCGCGCCGCGTTCGACGCCCAGGACGACGGCCTGCAGCGGGCCGCCGGGCTGGTCCGGCACGCGCGGATCGAGCTGCTGTCCCACCGGGTCGACGCCGCGATGGACGAGGCGGTGGAGGCGGCCAGCCTGCTGGACCCGGCCATGCCGCCCGGTCCACTGCTGGTGCACACGCTCAGCGCGCTGGCCGGGGTGCTCGCCGACCTGGAGTTGATGCCGCTGGCGCTGGACTACCAGCGTCGCGCCGCCGAGGTCGCCGCCGCCGCGGCGGCCACCGCGGACGACGGCGACCTGGCCCGCAGCCTGGTGGGCGAGGCCGCCACCCGGCTGGCCGCGCTGTCCGCCGAGGTCGGCGAGGGCGTGCTCGACGACGGCGGGCTGGAGTCGGCGCACGCCGCTTTCACCGAGGCCCGCCGGCTGGCCGAGCGCGCCCTGGAGGAGCTGCCGGCCGACGACCCCGCCGTGCTGGACGCCCAGGTGGTCCACGGCTGGGCGCTGGTCGGGCTGGGCGAGCACACCGCGGCCCTGCCGCTGCTGGGCGCCGTCGTCAGCGCCGCCGAGCAGGCCGGCGACCGGTCGCTGCTGGCCTCGGCGGAGCTGGGCCTGGGCCGGGCACTGCGCCGGTCCGGCGAGCCGCGCCGCGCCGACGACCACCTGGCCGCCGCGCTGACCGTGGCCACCGAGCACGGGCTGGCCCGGCTGCGCCGGGCAGCGCTGCGCGAGCTGTGCACCCTGCACGCCGACCTGGACGACGCCGCCCGCGCGCTGCCCTACCTGCAGGCCTACCTCGCCGACGAGCTGGACCGGGTCGACGAGCGGCGCACCCGCTGGGTGGAGCTGTTCGGCCGGCGCAAGAGCCTGCTGGAGACCGAGCGGGCCGCCGGCCAGCTGCGCCGGCAGGCCTACGAGGACCCGCTGACCCACCTGCCCAACCGCCGGTACGCCGAGGCCCGGCTCGACGGGCTGCTCACCTCCGGCGCCGCCCCGGCGCTCGCGGTGGTCGACATCGACCGGTTCAAGGCGATCAACGACGCCGCGGGCCACCCCGGAGGCGACGCGGTGCTCCGGGCGGTCGGCCAGCTGCTGGTCGACGGCTGCCGCGACACCGACGAGGTGTGCCGCTGGGCCGGTGACGAGTTCGTCATCCTGCTGCCGGAGACCACGGCCGAGCAGGCGGAGCGGGCGATGGAGCGGATCCGCCGCTCGATCGCCACCCACGACTGGTCGGCGCTCGGCGTCGAGGGGCCGGTCACGATCAGCGTGGGCATCGCCCAGGCCGCCCGCGGCGACGACCGCCGCACCTTGTTCGCCGCGGCCGACGGCGTCCTCTACGACGCCAAGCGGGCCGGCCGCGACCGCGTCGTCCGGCTGTCCGGGGTGACCCAGACCCGGGCCGCGGACGGGGCCGATGGGGCCGGTGTGACGGCGCCCGGCACGGCCTCCGGCGAGGTCCCGGGCTCGGCCGGCGTGGCGCTTATCGTCGGCGACGTGAGCACCTCCCCGCTGGCCGACCGCCCCACCGACGACCAGCCGGAGAGCGACCTCAACGGCTTCGCGTCCCTGCTGATGGAGCCGCCGGTGCAGCCGGCGCGCCCGCGCAGCCCGCTGGACGAGCTCTTCGGCTCGGTCCCCGCGGCCCGGCGGCCGCGCACCGAGCAGCCGGCCGATCCCGAGCCCGCCCCGGCCCCCGCGCCCACCCCGGCGCCGGCGCCCGCGCCCGCCCCGGCGGCCCACCCGGTGGTCACCCCGTTCGGGCCGGACGTCATCTGGGCCACCGGCCGCAGCACCGAGCAGGTGCTGGCGCTGGTCCGCGAGGCCCGCCGCGACCACCCCGACCACCCGGCCGTGGTGGTGCGGGCCAGCGCCGAGACCCTCGTCGCGCTGGCCAGCGAGCACGACGCGTACACGACGATGGACGGCGTGGCGATGGCCGCCGCCGTCGGCCCGGTGCCCGAGGCGGTGGGCCGGATCGCGGTGCTGTGCGCCAGCAGCGGCGACACCCCGATCGCCGCCGAGGCCGCGTTCGTCGCCCGGGTCAGCGGCGCCGAGGTGGTGCGGGTCGAGGACGTCGGCGGCAGCCGGATCCGCCCGCTGCTGGCCGACCCCTCCCTGCTCTCCGACGTCGACTGCCTGGTCGTCGTCGCCGGCCTGGACGCCGCGCTGGCCAGCGTGGTCAGCGGCCTCACCGAGGTGCCGGTGGTCGCCGTCCCCACCTCCGCCGGGCAGGCGAACACCTTCGGCGGGTTCAGCGCGCTGCTGACCATGCTGAACTCCGCGGCGCCCGGCGTCGTGGTGAGCAACATCGACAACGGCTGGTCCGCCGGCGTCTTCGCCGCCCGCATCGCCCGCCGCACCGCCCGCGACTGACCCCTCCCGCGCGCCGGCCGCCGCACGCCACCCGCCGGGGCGGGGCCGATCGGGCGTGGGTGCCCGCCGCGGCGGTGGCCGTGCTGCCCACCCCGGGGCATCGGCTAGTCTCCTGGGCCGAGAAGGGGAGTAGCCCCCCGACCGCTGGTCGACATGCTGGCGCGCTCGCGCGCCCGGTCAGCGGGCCCGTGCTCCGGCGCGGGTGGGCGAGACCTTCGGCCTCGCGGCCACCTTGATGGTGCGCCGCCGGTCGAGGGCTGCCCCGCATCCCCGCCCGGCGGCGCCGAGCGGAAGAGAGCACTGTGGTCCCCTCGGTCGTCCTGGCCGCCTTCGTCCTGATCCTGCCTGCCGAGCTGCCGGACAAGACGCTGTTCGCCACCCTGGTGCTCGCCACCCGGTTCCCGGCACTCCCGGTCTTCGTCGGCGTCGGCACGGCGTTCGGGCTCCAGGTGGCGATCGCCGTCACCGCCGGCTCGCTGCTGTCGCTGCTGCCCGACGCGCTGGTCAGCGGGGTGGTCGCTGCCCTCTTCCTCGTCGGCGCGGTGCTGCTGTGGCGCAGCGCGAAGGAGGGGCCCGAGGACGCCGAGGCCGCCGCGGCCCGCGAGCAGACGTCCTTCCTGCGCGCGGCGGCCATCTCCTTCGGCGTGCTGTTCGCCGCCGAGTGGGGCGACCTCTCGCAGCTGGCCACCGCCGGGCTCGCCGCCCGCTACGAGGAGCCGCTGTCGGTCTTCCTCGGCTCCTGGGCCGCGCTGCTCGTCGTCTCCGGCCTGGCCGCCTTCCTCGGCCGCAAGCTCGCCGACCGGCTGCCGGTCGCGCTGATCCGCCGGGTCGCCGCCGTGCTGTTCGCCGTCTTCGCCGTCGTCGCGGTCGTGGAGACCGTCCGCACCCTGGCGGGCTGACTCCTCCCCCGGGGTCAACCGGCGCTCAAGCCGGCGGCCGGTGCTGCCGACTCCTGATGCGACGGCCGAGGTGCGGCCGCCCAGCGAACGGGAGCACCGACCATGGAGACCATCCGCTTCGAGCAGTCGCAGGATGTGCTGGTGCAGACGGCCGCCGTCGTCGCCGCCCAGCGGCAGTTCGCGCAGCGGCTGCGGCAGCGCACGGTCCCCGACCCGCTGACCGGTCTGCCGGTGCGCAGCCTGCTCATCGACCGGCTCGAGCTCGCGCTCGCCGCCACCGGGCCGGACGCCGGCCGGCTGGCGGTGTTCTCCTGCAACCTCGACGGGATCACCGCCGTGGAGGACACCCACGGCCGTCCGGTCGCCGACGCTGCCCGTGCCGAGGCCGCCGGCCGGCTGGTCTCTGCCGTCCGCCAGGGCGACGTCGTCGCCCGGATCAGCGCGCAGACCTTCGTGCTGCTGTGCCCCGGCATCATCGACCCCGCCGACGCGGAGGGGATCGCCCGCCGGGTCGCCGCGGCCTTCGACGCACCGCTGCAGCCCGCTCCCGAGCTCTGCTGCCGGATCCGGCTCAGCGTCGGTGTGGCGCTGTCCGGGCGGGCGTCGACCCCCGAGTCGCTGATCGCCTCGGCGAACGAGTCGATGACCCGGATCCGGCACGAGCGCCAGGGCAGCGGCCGCCACGGCTGACCCGCCCCTCTCCGCAGGCAGAGGAAGCTCCGCACCCGGTCCCAGCGGACAACCGGGTGGAGAGCCTCCTCTGCCTCGTCCGGGAACTCAGCGCAGGGTCGGGATCCACTCCGCCAGCGCGCGGCCGATCTCATCCGGGGAGTCCTCGGGCACGAAGTGCCCGCCCGGCACCGTGACCTCGGTCAGCGCCGGCCACCGCCGCACCTTGGTGCGCTGCCGGCCGACCAGGATCGACCCCGGCTCGGCGTTGAGGAACAGCTTGGGCACCTCGCTGTGCGCCAGCCACTGGCCGTACCGGTCGACGACGTCGTGCACGCCCGGCGGCACGTGCTCGATCGGGATCTGCCGCGGCCACTCCAGCGTCGGCCAGCGGTCCGCCCGCTCGCGGAACGGGGCCCGGTACCGGTCGTGCGCCTCCGCCGACAGCCCGCGCCGCACCTCCGCCGGCAGGATCTTCTCCACGAACACGTTCTGGTCGAGCACCTTGCGCTCACCGTCCGCCCCGCGCATCGCCTGGAACACCGGCTTGGCCGCCCGGGGCCAGTCGGCCCAGATCATCGGGGTGACGATCGCCTCGGCGAACGCGATGCCGCGCACGGCGTCGGGGTGCTGGGCGGCCCAGTCGAAGCCCAGCCCCGAGCCCCAGTCGTGCAGCACGAGGGTGACCCGCTCGGTGACGCCGACCGCGTCCAGGAAGCCGGCCAGGAACTGGGCGTGCCGGTCGAAGGAGTAGCTGCCCGGCCCCGGGTCGGGCAGCTTGTCCGACTCCCCCATGCCGATCAGGTCGGGGGCGATGCAGCGGCCCAGGTGGCGCACGTGCGGGATCACGTTGCGCCACAGGTAGGACGACGTCGGGTTGCCGTGCAGGAACACGATGGGATCGCCCTCCCCCACGTCGACGTAGGCCATCTCGTGGTCACCGACCCGCACCCGGGAGCGCGGGAACGGGTCGTCAGCGGGCACGGGCGTGCGGGCGTCATCGGCCATGCCCAGATGCTCCCCGTGGCGCACCTGCCGCAAACGGCTTGACCCTGACCCGACGTCAGGCTGTTCCGTGGTCTCCGTCGACGAGAGAGAGGAGGGGCGATGAGCTGGACGGTGGGCGAGCTGGCCCGGCTGGCCGGCGTCACGGTGCGCACGCTGCACCACTACGACCGGATCGGGCTGGTGCGGCCCAGCGAGCGCACGTCGGCGGGCTACCGCAGCTACGACGTCCACGACCTGGACCGGCTGCAGCAGGTGCTGGTCTACCGCGAGCTCGGGTTCCCCCTCGACGAGGTCGCGACCCTGCTGGACGACCCCGACGCCGACCCCGCGGTGCACCTGCGCCGGCAGCACCGGCTGCTGCGGGACCGGCTCGAGCGCACCCGGGCGATGGTCGCGGCCGTGGAGAAGGAGATGGAGGCACGGCAGATGGGGATCTCCCTGACCCCGGAGGAACGGTTCGAGGTGTTCGGCGACTGGCTCCCGGAGGAGTACGCCGCGGAGGCCGAGCAGAAGTGGGGCGGCACCGACGCCTGGGCGCAGTCGCAGCGCCGGACGACGGCGATGAGCAAGGACGACTGGCTGCGGGTCAAGGCGGAGACCGACGACGTCGAGCGCCGGTTCGCCGCCGCGATGGCCGCCGGCGTCCCCGCCGACTCCGCGACCGCCATGGAGATCGCGGAGGAGCACCGGCAGCAGATCAGCCGGGAGTTCTACGACTGCTCTCCGGAGATGCACGCCGGCCTGGGCCGGATGTACGTCGAGGACGAGCGGTTCGCCGCGCACTACGACCGGATCGCCCCCGGCCTGGCGCAGTACGTGAGCGCCGCCGTCCAGGCCAACGCCGCCCGGCAGGACGGCGACGCCGGCCCGGGTTGAGCCGCGGACCCTGACGGTGAGCCACGCTGTGGCGCGGCTCACCGTCAGGCGGGGCGGGTCGACCCGGCGCCCGGCGCCTCCCCCGGGAGGTGGACGTCACCTCCGGGCCACGTGCGCACCGCGGCCGGCCGCCCGCATGCTGACGGGGTGGGGTGGGTGATCGCGCGGCTGCAGCAGCCGTGGGTGCAGCGGGCGGTACGGGCGGCACTGGCGGCGGGGCTGTCCTGGCAGGTCGCGCTGCTGCTGCCGCCGTCGCTGGCCGCGTACGCCTACTACGCGCCGCTGGGCGCGGTGATCGCGGTGAGCCCCACGGTGGCGGACTCCGCGTCGGCGGCCTGGCGCAGCATCGTGGCGATCCTGGTCGGGTTCGCCCTCGCCGTGGCGCTGTTCGAGGCCACCCGGGGCGTCTCCAACGCCATCACCATCGCGCTGATCGTCGCGCTGGCGATCGTGGTCGAGCAGTGGCGGTGGCTGTTCCGCGAGCAGGCCGGCTGGGTCAGCTTCGCCGCCGTCCTCATGCTCACCGTGGGGACGGCGGACCCGGCCGAGTACGCGCTCCGGTACGCGGGGCTGACGCTGCTGGGCGCCGTGATCGGCGTGCTGGTGACCAGCCTGCTGTTCCCACCGCTGCAGCTGACCACCGCCGAGCAGCGGATCGCCCGCACCCGGACCCTGCTCGGCGAGCACCTGGAGACGATCGCGACGTCGTTGCGCAGCGGGCAGGTGCCCGAGCTGGGTGAGTGGGAGGTCCGCGGGGAGGAGCTGGACCGCGCCCTGGACCGGATGCGTTCCGCCGAGGCGATGGTCGAGCGTGCGCGGCGGGCGAACCCCCGGGCCCGGCGCTGGCGGGGCACGGCGAGCAGCATCCGCGAGCAGTCCCGCGCGCTGGACCGCGTCGCCGTCCTGATCGACGACCTCACCACGCTGGTGGTGGAGTTCCAGCCGCACCGGCGCGGGCTGGACCGGGTGGACGACGGCACGGGCTGGGTGCTCGCCGATGCGCTGGACGGCCTGGCCGGCGTGGTCCGGATCCCGTACCACGCCACCGACACCGAGCCGGACGACCGGGATGCGGCCATCACGACGGCGCTGACCGCGGCGGACCGGCTGACCGCGCTGCTGCGGGGCTCCGAGATCGGCGACGACGAGGGCTTCTTCGCCCTCGCGGCGGTGACCATCGGGATGCACCGCTCGCTGGCGACCCTCGAGGCGCACGTCCGCTTCCCCCAGGCCGCCTGAGCCGCCTCCGCGGTTGCACGTGGAACGTCCGCCCTCGGCGGGGACCGGACGACGCCGTCCTCGAGCCCGGTTGAGCTCCGGTGCTCGTGAGCCGCGTCGGTGAGGTCCTCGTCCCCGGCACGGCTGGGGCGCAGCTCCCGGTGGCTGCTCGCCTCCTCCGCGGCGTCCGACACCGCTTGACCCTTGCCGACGACGGCGTGGCGCGGATGGTGATGCGCGGCCGGGAGCTGGACGGCTGGCTGCTGGTCTCCGCCGACGTGCTGGGACGACGAGGACGCGCTGCGCGGCCGGGTCGCCACCGGCCGCGCCGCCGCCCGGGGCCTGGCCGCCTCGCCGGGCCGACACCGGTTGAGCTCGGCAGCAAGGTCGTTTGACAGATGTGCGCAAGTCGAACGACGTTCCGGCAGCTCGGGACGCCAGTACCGCCGGCGCGTTTCTGCAGTGCTGCGGCGTGTTGACCCGGCATCCTCCGTGGCGTGACGACGGCTGACGGCCCCCGGTGCATCAGTTGGGCGAGATGACCAGACCGACCACGGGGCAGCCCCGTGTGCGCGCGCATCCGGGCGTCGCGCTCCTGCTGCTGGCTGCTGGCTGACCGTGGGCACACTCGCGATGGCCTGGGCACCGGCACTCGGAGACGGCCGCAGCCAGGTCTGCCTCGACCGGGGAGTGCCGTACTCCCCGCCCTATGAGAGCTGGGGCGTCAACACCGCTGAGTCCTGGCTTCCGCTGGGTCTCACCTGCACGTGGACGGACCCTGCCACCGGCATCGTCGTCCGCCAGGAGCCGGCCTGGACGCCCACGGCCCTGGTCGGGGTGAGCTTCCTGTCGGGCCTGGCGTGGCTGTCGGTCCTCAGCTGGCGCAGCCGCCGGCCTCACCCCATGACCTGACGGCTGAAGGACGCCGCATCGCCTCGCCGGTGCTCCGATTCGAACCCCCACTTGCGCACAGAGCATCACACCCTGCTGCCGACTCACACCCGGATGAGCAGCTCGCCGTGCAGCATGCCGAGCCAGCCGTCGTCGGCCGCCACCCAGGCCAGCCACGCGTCCGCGACCTCCTGCAGCTCCGCCGGGCTGGCCAGCCCGTGGGCCACCGCCTGCTCGGCGAACGCCGACGCCGTCGCCCGCCCGGCCCACGACCGGCCCCACCACTCCCGCTCGGCCGGGCTCGCGAAACACCAGGCCGAGGTGGTCGCGGTGACCTCCCGCAGTCCGGCGGCGTGCGCCCAGGACAGCAGCCGCCGCCCGGCGTCCGGCTCGGCGTCGTTGCGCCGGGCCACCTGCCCGTACAGCTCCAGCCAGCGGTCCAGGCCCGGCGCGGCGGGGAACCAGGTGGTCGCGGCGTAGTCGACGTCCCGGACGGCGACCACTCCCCCGGGCCGGCAGACCCGGGCCATCTCGCGCAGCGCAGCCACCGGGTCGGTCAGGTGCTGCAGCACCTGGTGGGCGTGCACCACGTCGAAGGAAGCGTCCGGGAAGGCCAGCGCGTAGCCGTCGCCGACGGCGAACTCGACGTCCACCCCCGCCCGGGCGGCGAGCTCCCGGGCCTCGGCCAGCGGGGCGGGCGCGACGTCCAGCCCGACGACGCGCCCCGGCGCCACCCGGGCGGCGACGTCGACGGTGATCGTGCCCGGCCCACAGCCCACGTCGAGCACGTCGATGCCGGGACGCAACGAGGCCAGCAGGTACCCGGCGGAGTTCTCCACCGTGCGCCAGCGGTGCGACTGCAGGACCGGCTCGGCGTGCCCGTGCGTGTAGGTGTCCACCCGCGCAGGATCCCCGAGTCAGACCATGCAGTGGGACGTCACTCCCATGAGGTGGGATTGTCGGCGGCGCGGACGACGGACACCGCGCCGAGGGCCTCGACCAGGAACCCGGACGCCGACAGCACCTCGGCGACCGCGGCGTTCATCGTCTGCTGCACCGCGGCGTCGGTCTCCGGGCCGCGCACCCGCCCCACCGACGTCCGGTCGTGCTGGGTCCAGGAGACGACCACGCCGTCCCGCTCGGGGCTCGGCGTCAGGCACACCCCGCCCAGCGCCCGGTCCGCCGTCCGGCCCGCGCAGTCGTGCAGCGGCAGTCCGGCCTCGGCGACGGCGGCGGTGATCTCGCAGACCAGGCCGGTGAGCGGGTCGGCGTCGGAGATCAGCGGGTCCCAGTCGTCGGCCAGCCGGTCCAGCAGCGCGGACAGGTGCGCCAGCCAGGTGCGGTCCTCGGGGGAGAACTGCCGCGACAGGGTCCCGTCGGGCCGGCACGAGCCGTAGCCCGGCTCGGCGAACCAGCCGTCGGCCGTCAGCCCGGTGACGGCGGCGTCCAGCTGGCTGGGGAACGGCCCGGCCAGGACGACGCCGTCCTCGTCGACCAGCCACCAGGCGGCGTCGGCACCCCGCCCCACCGCCGTCCTGGGCTGGTGCCCGTTCGACGCACTCACGCCAGAGACCCCCACTGTTCGACGACCGCGCCGGGGAAGTCGGCGCGCTCTGCAACCGTCATCGGCAGGCCGGGCTCGAACGGTCACCGCCGCCCGCCCCGCTGACCCCAGCTCCCCCACCGCCTCCGGGCGCACCGCCGCCACCGGGTGGCCGCCCACCCCCTCCGGGCGAGCCCGCCCGACTGACCTGCGGCTTCACCCCGGACCACGTTTCAGCCGGGATGAGCGGGTACCCAGCCCCCCGTGACCATCGGCCCGGATCGCAGCGGATCGGGCGCGGTCGTCCTCGCGGAGGACGGCTCCGGCCCCCTGCTCCGCTTCAGCGGTCGGATCGACCGGGAGACCGTGCGCCGGTTCCGCCGCGAGGTGCCGCCGTCGTCGTGGCCGGAACGGGTCGACCTCGAGGCGGTGACCGCCCTGGAGGCGGCGGGGCTGGAACTGCTGGTGCACCTCGCCCGCAAGCCGCGCCGCCGGGGCGCCGAGCTGCAGCTGCTGCACCTGCCCGACCGGCTGCGCCCCGTGCTGGAACGCGCCGGGCTGTCCTGGCTGCTGCCGCGCCCCGACGACCGGGCCGCGCCTGCCTGACCTGCGCAGCTGGCGCCTGGGCAGTCGATCAGGTTAGCCTCGCCTCACTCGACGTGAGGTGGGTTTCGATGGGTCTGCGACTGCCGGTCGGCGGCGTGACGGTGCTGCTGGGGCCGGCGGCGACGCGGGCGGCCACCATGGCCGCGCTCGACCCGGGCAGCGCCCGGTGCGCCGGGGGCCACGCGTCGCTGCCCGTGCTGCGGCTGACCGCCTCGCCCGACGACGACGTCCGGCACCGACTGGGCGCCGTCGAGCAGGCGCGCGCCGGCGCGGCGTCCGTCGTCCTCGTCGACCACCTGACCGACGGACTGGCCGCGCGCGACCGGCACACGGTGCTCGCCGCGCTGCGGGGGGTCGCGACGGCGGGGCGGGCCGTCCTCGTGGACGACGGCGACCCGGTCGCGGCGCTGTCGGTGGCCGACGGCGCGCTGCGCACGCCGACCCTGGCCCTGGAGCCGGTGCCCTGCGCCGACCAGCTGGAGCAGCTGGTCGGCTGACCCGGGCCCCGGTGGGTCAGCGCGTCGTGTAGGTGAGGCAGTCGGCCTTGTCGGCGGCGGAGCCGACCTGCACTGCGGACGCGCGGCACTCCAGTGCCTCGTTGTGCACGCAGTCCGAGCGGTGGCAGGCACCGACCACGCCGGTGCGGTCGAGCCCGGCGCGGAAGGAGATCTCCACGAAGGTGCCGCAGTGGGCGTGGTCGCCGCCGACGGTGATGGCGCCGGCGTGGCAGGTGTGCTCGGCGTTGTACGAACAGCTGTCGACCGAGCAGTCCTGCACCTGGGGCATGTCCAGCATCTGGGTCATGACCCCAGGCTGGCAGCACCCGACCGACCCCGCCAGCCAGGGAAGGCTGACCTGAGCTGCACCTACGCGCCTGACCAGGCCTTTCCGGAGAGGCCGCGCGACACGCCGGTCAGCCGCGCGGGCGTCGGCCCACCGGCGGCAGCCGGGTGGCGAGCGCCCGGGTGGCGTAGCCGCCGACGACGGCGGCCGCGATCAGCACGAGCAGCAGCCCGAGGAAGCCGATCCGTCCGACGCCCGCCACCTGCAGCAGGAGCAGCAGCACCGCGCCCACCAGCAGGGAGAGCCCCGCGGCGAGCAGCACGACCAGCCACCGCGGCTGGCCGCCGGGAGTGGGCGGCGGTGGGGGCGGGTCGACCGGCGTCACACCCGTAGTGGACCACGGCCGCCGGCCTCACCCGTTCCGGGCTGGCCGCCGCCGTCCCGATCGGCGAGGCTCGACGGCATGACCGCCCCCTGCTCGGTGACCAGCGAGGTCGGCCGGCTGCGCACCGTGCTGCTGCACCGGCCGGGCGCGGAGCTGCGCCGGCTCACCCCGCGCAACAACGACGAGCTGCTCTTCGACGGCGTGCCGTGGGTGGCCCGGGCGCAGGAGGAGCACGACGCGTTCGCCGCGGCGCTGACCGAGCGCGGCGTCGAGGTGCTGCACCTGCACCGGCTGCTCACCGAGACGATGGCGGTGCCCGCGGCGCGCGACGAGGTGATCGCCGCCGCCGTCGACGACCCGCGGCTGGGCGCGACGCTGCAGCACGCGACCACCGCGCACCTGTCCGGGCTCGCGCCCGACGACCTCGCGCAGGCGCTGATCGCCGGGGTCGCCCACGACGAGCTGCGCGGTGGCCGGGGCCTGGCCTACCAGCTGATGGGACACGGGGACTTCGTCGTACCGCCACTGCCCAACCTGATGTTCACCCGCGACTCGTCGGTGTGGGTCGGTGGGCAGGTGGCCGTCACGTCACTGGCGATGCCGGCCCGGGCGCGGGAGAGCGCGCTGACCGCGGCGCTGTACACCCACCACCCGCGGTTCGCCGGCGCCGAGCGGCTCTACGGCGCGCACCTGGAGCACCTCGAGGGCGGCGACGTGCTGCTGCTCGCGCCCGGGGTGGTGGCGGTCGGCGTCGGCGAGCGGACGACGCCGGGCGGGGCCGAACGGCTGGCCCGGCGGGTGTTCGCCCGGGGGCTGGCGCACACCGTGCTGGTCGTCCCGATCGCCCAGGAGCGGGCCACGATGCACCTGGACACCATCGCCACGATGGTCGACGTCGACGCCATGGTGATGTACCCGGCGGTCGCCGACTCGCTGCAGGCCTGGACCGTGACCAGCGACGAGCTGCCCGACGACGCGGACACGGTGGAGCTGACGGTGCGCGGGCCGCGGCCGTTCCTGGACGCCGCGGCCGAGGCGATGGGCATCGACCGGCTGCGGGTGATCGACACCGGACTCGACCCGGTCACCGCCGAGCGGGAGCAGTGGGACGACGGCAACAACACCCTCGCGCTCGCGCCCCGGCTGGCGGTGGCCTACGAGCGGAACACCGTCACCAACGCGGCGCTGGAGAAGGCCGGCATCGAGGTGATCGCGATCGCCGGGTCGGAGCTGGGCAGCGGCCGCGGCGGCCCGCGGTGCATGTCCTGCCCCGTGCTCCGCGACCCCGTCCCGACGTAGCCGCCCCGCCCGACCGTCAGGCCCCCGGGTCGAACGCCTCGACGGCGGGGAGGAAGGCCTGCTCCCGGTAGACGTCGCTGCGCTCCGGGCTCGCGGTCAGCTGCACCACGGCCAGGCCCGCGTCCGTCTCGGCGAGGGCGAGGTCGACCCGCTGACCCAGGTCGTCGAGCCGGTAGAGGTCCCAGGTGGCCGACGCCGTCTCCAGCTGGTCCACCGGCTCGACCGGGTCGCCGGAGCCCAGCTGCGCCGCCAGCTGCTGCAGCACCTGGTCGGCCGTCGCGCCGGGCACCACCTGCTGCACCAGCGAGACCAGGGGTGACTGCTGGAACGCGCCGGGGAGCACCTCCGACCACCCGTCGGGCCGGACCCCGGTGAGGCCCAGCTCCTCACTCTCCCAGTCCGTCATCTCCACCTGCGTGCCCTCCGCGGTCCACGCGGGGGTCTCGACGTCGTCGACGCAGGAGGTGTCCGGCTCGCTGCCCGGGTCGGCGAGGAACTCCCGGGTCAGCTGCACCGCGCACTCGTGCGTGCCCACCGAGCCGTGCCCGGTGGCGGGGAACTCGACGTAGACGGCGTTGCCCAGCTCGTCGGCCAGCTGCTCGCCCCACCGCGGCGGGGTGATCGGGTCGAGCTCCCCGGCCAGCACCAGGGTGGGGAGGTCGCTGCTCAGCGCCTCGTTCTCGGCGGGGCCTGGCTCGCCGGCGTCCCAGCTGGCGCAGACGTCGAAGATGCCCGGCCCCATCGTGGGCGTGCTGGCGAAGAAGCTCTCGACCAGCGGGTGCTCGGCGACCGCGTCCGCCACCGCGTCCGGGTCGCTGAAGCTGACCTCCTCCTCGCACTGCACGGCCAGCTGCTGGCCGACGCTCACCATGTCCAGCTGCTGGGTGAAGGCGGTGAGCAGCAGGCCGATGGTGCCGAACTCGTCGCTCGCCGCGGCCTCGATGACCTCGGGCAGGAACGGGATCAGCTCGGTCGAGTACATGCTCTGGAAGAGGAAGCCCACGAAGCCGGCGCCGTCCAGCGGGCTCTCCACCCGCTCACCGGTGGTCGGGTCGAGCACCGTGACCGGAACGGGTGCCGCGTCGAGCTCCGCGACGAGGTCGGTGACCGTCTGCTCCAGGTCGGGGTACCGCTCGGCGCACCCGGCGTCGGCCGCGCACGCGGCGAACAGCGCATCGATCGCCCGGGCCGCGTTGCCCGGCGTCTCCTCGTAGAGGTCGGCGTCGATCGGGTAGGAGGCGTCGAGCACCACCGACCGGATGCCCTCGGGGGTGTCGCGCATGGCGGTCTGCGCCAGCCGGGTGCCGTAGGAGATCCCGTAGAGGTTCCACTCCTCGTGGCCCAGCGCGCGGCGCAGGTCGTCGAGGTCGGCGGCGGAGGCCGAGCTGTCGTAGTCGGCGAAGTCGACGCCCTCGTCGACCAGCCGCTGCCGGCACTCCTCCAGCGAGGCGGCCGCCTGCTCCGCGAGCTCCTCGACCGGCTCTTCCGACCCCAGCGACTCCCGCACCCAGGAGCTGTACTCGTCGCAGGCCAGCGACGGCTCGGTCAGCCCGGTGCCGCGCTGGTCGAGGACGACCAGGTCCCGGTCCTGGGTGAGCGGCTCGTACAGCTCGCCGAACGCCAGCGGCACGAACTCCAGCGCCCCCTGGCCCGGCCCGCCGGAGAGGTAGACGAGCGGGTCCTCGGCCGGGTCGTCGGCCTGCGCGGCGACGACGCCGAAGGCGAGGCTGATCGTCCCCGAGTCCGGGTCGGCCCGGTCGGCCGGCACCTCGAGGGTGCCGCACTCGATGTCGACCCCGGCCGGCACGTCGAACTCGCAGGCGCCCCACTCGACCTCGCGGGCCGGTGCGCTCGACGCCGCGGCGTCCTCGCCGTCGTCGCCCGAGCCGGTGCACCCGGCCACCAGGAGCAGCAGGGCGAGCGGCACAGCCGACAGACGACTCTTCACGTGGTCACTCTCCGCGCTCGACGACAGGCTGCTGTTCGCTGGTGCCCCGGACCCCCGCACCGAGGAGGCCGGTGATCACCACGGGCAGTCAACCAGGCCCGGCGGCCGCCCACCGGGTCACGCGGCCCGTCGTTCCCGGGAGACGCGCACCAGGCGGGCCACGGCGCCGACCGCCAGCACTGCGGCGCCGACCGCGATGGCGCTCGGCGGCAGGGTGACCACGAGAACGACGCAGCCGACCGCACCGAACACCTGCAGTGCGCGGGGGAACCGGCGGTGCGAGCGGTCCTGGGTGAACGCCGAGGCGTTGGCGATCAGGTAGTACAGCAGCACACCGAAGGAGGAGAACCCGATCGCGCCGCGCAGGTCGACGGTGAGCACCAGCAGGCACACCACGACGGCGAGGGCCACCTCGGTGCGGTGCGGCACGGAGTACCGCGGGTGCACGGCCGCGAGCCAGCCCGGCAGGTCGCGTTCCCGGGCCATCGCCAGGCTGGTCCGCCCGATGCCGGCGATCAGCGCGAGCAGCGCACCGAGCGCCGCGGCCGCGCCCCCGATCCGGACCACCGGCGCCGCCGCCGACCAGCTGCCCGCGTCGACCGCGGCCGCCAACGGTGCCGCCGTCGCCGCCGTCCCGTCGGGGCCGAGCACCGCCAGCAGGGTGACCGCCACGACCGCGTAGACGGCGACCGCCAGGCCCAGGGCGAGCTGGATCGCCCGCGGGATGGTCCGTGCGGGGTCGCGCACCTCCTCGCCCATCGTCGCGATCCGCGCGTAGCCGGCGAAGGCGAAGAACAGCAGGCCGGCCGACTGCAGCACGCCGTACCAGCCGCCGCTGACGCCGTCCCAGGGGCTGACCTGCGACCACGTCGGCGAGCCACCGACCAGGCTGGCCAGCACGACGACGGTCAGCGCGGTGAGCACCACGGTGACGATCACCCGGGTCAGCCGGGCGGTGCGGGTGACTCCGCAGTAGTTGACCGCGGCCAGCGCGGCGACGGCGGCCACCGCCACCGGGCGCTGCCAGCCGTCGGGCGCCGCGTAGGCGGCGAAGGTCAGCGCCATCGCCGCGCAGCTCGCCGTCTTGCCGATGACGAAGCCCCAGCCGGCGAGGAACCCCCACCACGGCCCCAGCCGCTCCCGGCCGTACACGTAGGTGCCACCGGAGGCCGGGTACTGCGCGGCGAGCTGCGCCGAGGCGGTCGCGTTGGCGTAGGCGACCAGCCCGGCGAGGAGCAGGCCGATCAGCAGACCGGCGCCGGCCGCCTGCGCCGCCGGCGCGAACGCGGCGAACACCCCCGCCCCGATCATCGAGCCCAGGCCGATGACGACGGCGTCGCCGGTGCCCAGCCGGCGGGCGAGGGCGCCGGTCCCCGGCGACGAGTCCCTGGGGGTGCTCATGGCCCCGGAAGCGTAGGGAGGCCAGGTGAACGCCGGGTGTCACATGATCACCTCGGGTCCAGCGGGGCCACCGGTCGCGAATGGCCCGGCTCAGCCCGAGGTGATCATGGGCGGTGACGTCAGGCCGCGCGCTGCTCGGCCACCGGCTCGGTCGGTAGCGAACGGACGGCAGCGCGGTGCACCGTCGTCCCGACGCCTCCGGACCCGCCCCGGGCGGGAAGCCGGCCGGCCCACTCGCGGACGGCGCCCACCGGCCCGCGGCCGGGGGTGCGGGCGCGCCACGCCAGCGCGCTGACCAGGACGGCGCCGCCGACCAGCGGCAGGTGCGCCCCGGCCCGGCCGGCGTGCACGTGGCCGGCGCCGAGATCGGCGAGGGTCACCCCCACGAGCACCGCGGTGAAGGAGAGGAGGAACGGCAGCGCGCCGGCGGCCAGCCGGGGCCGGGCGGCGACCACCAGGAAGCAGGCGGCCAGGCCCAGGTTCCAGGCGCCGGTCTCGTGCGCCAGGTGCACCGGTGCGCTCGTCCCCGCACCGAGGAACGCCGGCAGGCTGACCGCGAGCTGACCGGCGCCCACCGCGAGCAGGGCCAGCCGCAGCGCGGCGTCCACCCAGCTCCGCCGCACGCGGGCCGCCGGCAGCCGGCCGAGCACCGCCGCGGTCACGTCGGGCACTGAGGCAGCCGGCGCGAGCCGGGCCCGGCGGGTCACCTCCGCGGCCGCCTCCGCCCAGCCGCGGCAGGCCGCGCAGCCGGCCAGGTGCTCGTCGACCCAGCGCTGGGGCATGCCCGGGTCCTCGCCGTCCAGACCCGCCGAGATCGCCTCACGAAAGGGAACGCACCGCACGACTGGCATAGTCGCCGCCGGCAGTCGCAGGGTTCCCGGAGGGTGGTCGTGGAGCAGCTGGAACGGCTCGCGGCCCGGGCGGCAGCGGGCGACGGCGCCGCGCAGGCGGCGTTCGTGCGCGAGACGCAGGCCGAGGTGTGGCGGCTGTGCGCCCACCTGGCCGACCGCCAGGTGGCCGAGGACCTCACCCAGGAGACCTACCTGCGGGCGCTGCCGGCGCTGGCCCGGTTCGAGGGCCGCTCGAGCGTGCGCACCTGGCTGCTGTCGATCGCCCGCCGGGTGTGCGCCGACCACCTGCGCTCGAGGAGGCGCCGCCGGCTGGTGCTGGTCGACGACGACACCGACCTGGGCGACCTGGTGCGCGACGCCCCGGCCGACGAGGTGGGCGGCACGGTCGCCGCGCAGGACGTGCTCGACCGGCTCGACCCCGAGCGGCGGGAGGCGTTCGTCCTCACCCAGCTGATCGGGCTGCCCTACGCCGAGGCCGCGGAGGTCGTCGGCTGCCCGGTGGGCACCATCCGCTCCCGGGTCGCCCGGGCCCGCGCCGACCTGGTCGAGGCGCTGGTCGCCGCCGACCACCCCCGCACCCGCCGCCCCTCCTGACCGCTCAGGAGTTCTGGGCGGCGGGCTCGGAAGCGGAGCGCAGCCGGAACAGGTGCCAGGCGACGGCGTACAGCACCAGCGCCACCAGGAGCGCCGTCCCGCCGTCGACGAGGAACGTCCGCAGCTCCGCCTCGGCCACCCCGGCCCAGTCCACAGCGCCCTCCAGCCGGTAGGCCTCCCGGAACTCCGGCAGCATCCGGAACCCCGAGACCGCCCCGGCCAGCACCGCCACCACCCCGAGCAGCGCCGGGACGACGACGCGCACCGTCCGGGGCAGCAGCACGGCGGCCGGGACGGGCGACGGCGGGGCCGCGCGCCACCAGCGGACCAGCCACCACAGCAGCGCCCCGCCGCCGAGCACGGTGAACGCGACCTCCAGTCGCAGCGACCACGGGGCCCCGGGGGCGCGGGTCACGTCGTCCCACAGCACGTGGCTGGCCGCCCCGACCACGAGCGAGACGGCGATCGAGGCCAGCGCCACCGGGCTGCGCCAGCGGAACCCGCGTGCGGCGGGGACGGCACGTCCCGCGGCGGCCGGCGGCAGCAGCGCCAGCAGCGGGCGCTTCACCACCACCTGGAACGCGGCGAGCAGCACCAGCCCGATGAGCGGGTCGAGCCACAGGACGGAGGTGAGCTCGTGGCTCAGCGTGAGGTTGTAGTCACCGCCGAGCCACTGCAGCGAGACGTAGTAGGGCAGGTCCGGCGCCACCGACCCGGCGACCAGCGCGGAGGGCACCAGCGGGGTGCGCAGCAGCGGCAGGACGACGGCGGGGTGGGCCAGGGTGAACGGCACACGCGCACCCTAGGGTCGGCGCCACCCGGCGGCCCGCAAGCGGACGGGGTCAGGGGTTCTGGGCGGCGAGGCGGCGCAGGCGCTCGTTGTAGGCGGTCAGCTCCGGGTCCTCGCCGCTCTCCCCCCGGGCGATCGCCCGCTCCCGGGCCCGGTCGGCGGCCCGGTTGGCCCGCTCCTCCGACCGGGTCCACTGGAAGAACACCACGGCGAGCACCAGCACGGTCGGGAACTCCCCGAAGGACCAGGCGATGCCGCCGGCCGCGCCCTGGTCGTAGAGCGGGTCGACGCCCCAGGACTCCGGCGGGTTCGCGTAGCTGGTCAGCAGCAGGCCACTGCTCATCATCACGATCACACCGAAGAAGGCGTGGAAGGGCGCGGGCAGCAGCAGCTCCAGCATCCGGCCGCCGTGGCCGGAGCGGCGCGGCCACGGGTCGATGGCCAGGATCGGGCCGAAGAACAGCAACCCGGTGACCAGGAAGTGCAGCAGCATGAAGGTGTGCCCGGGCACCGTCGACATCAGGTCGTCGAAGATCGGCGTGAAGTAGACGCCGTAGAGGCTGGCGATGAACAGCGGCACGGTGAACAGCGGGTGCGACAGCGCGCGGCCCAGCCTGCTGTGCAGCGCCGAGAGCACCAGCCGCCGGGGCATCCCGGCGGTGCCGGGGGACGCCGGCAGGGCCCGCAGCGCGAGGGTGACCGGCGCACCCCCGAGCAACAGCAGCGGGCTGATCATGGTCAGCACCATGTGCTGGACCATGTGCAGGCTGAACAACCCCATGCCGTAGGTCTGCAGCCCGCTGGCGCAGACGTAGAACGTGGTGGCGCAGCCGGCGAACCAGGAGGCGGTGCGCAGCGGCGACCACCGGACGCCGCGGGCGTGCAGCCGCCACAGACCGACGCCGTAGACCAGGGCGAGCAGCACGGCCAGCCAGGCCACGGGGGAGGCCCCGCCCAGGTCCAGCGCCAGCACCCGGCCCGTGGTCGGCGGCAGCTCCGGCAGGTGCATCCCGCCGTGCTCGTGGTCCACGTTCGTCCTCCTCAGCCGTGCCGTGCGGGCACCACGGTATGCCTCCGGGTGCCGCCGCGGCCGCGGGCCACGGCGGCACCCGGGTCTACCGGAGGGTGACCTGGCGGGAGAGGAGACCCGCGCGGGCCCGCCGCTCGTCGGCGGTCAGCGGGGTGTCGACGGCGAGCGCCGCCGTCAGCCGGGTCTGCAGCTCGGCAGCCGGGGCCGCCCAGTCGGCACCGGGGACGTCGGCGGGCACGTCCCACACCGGGACGACGAGGCCGAGAGCGCGGAAGGCGCCGGCGTACCGGGTGTCCTCCCCCAGCGTCAGCTGGCCGGCGGCCGCCAGCCGGGCCAGGGCGTCCAGCAGCGGCTCCTCGGCCTCGGGCCGCGCCCAGCGCACGTGCGCCCGGTCGACCGAGGGACGGCACCAGTACGCGGCCTCCAGACCCTCGAGCCGGACGGTCGGCATGACCATCTCGTTGGCCTGCTGCAGGCCGGCCTGGGCGGCCGGGTTCGGCTCGGCGCCCTCGAGCCAGAAGCCGAAGTCGTCGTGGACGGTGACCTCCATCGGCGCGCTGGTGTCCAGCAGCTCCTGCAGCCGCGGTCCGGCGGACCCGGCGGCGCCGATCGGGCCCGGGTCGACCGGTGCGCCCGCCGGGGCCTCCAGCGCGGCGGCCAGCGCCGTGCCCAGGTCGCGGCTGACGTCGTCGGAGGAGGTGGGCAGCTGGACGCCGAGCAGGATCTCGCCGTTGGCGCGCACCAGCGCGGGGGTGCCACCGGGCAGCACGCTGGCCAGCGTCACCTCCCGGCCGTCGGTGGTGCGCAGCTTCGCGGTGGCGGCCGGCACCAGCTCGCGCAGCGCGACCCAGTCGGCCTCGCCCGTCAGGCCCTCGAAGGGACGGCGCACCGGCGCCGCGTAGCCGGAGCCGTGGCAGTGCTTGTACCGCCGGCCGGAGCCGCACGGGCACGGGGCCTTCGGGTTGATCTCGCCGTCGGCGGCCGGGGCGGCGGGACGGCTGCGGGATGCGGAACGGGCCATGCTGCGAGGGTAGGAGACTCCTCGGGCGCCAACTCGCTAGAGTCACTCCAGTGACGCTGGCTGCTGCTCCCCTGGACCTGGCCGACCCGGCCGTGGTCGCCGACCCGTACCCCACCTTCGCGCGAGCGCGGGCCGTCGCGCCGGTGCAGTGGGACGCGGGCCTCGGCATGTGGCTGGCCTTCACCCACGCCGAGGCCAACGCGGTGCTGCGCGACCGGCGGCTGGGCCGCATCTGGCGCGACAAGGCGCCCGCCGAGCGGTTCGACCAGTTCAACCTGATCCACCGCAACGCGATCCTGGAGATGGAGCCGCCGGAGCACACCCGGCTGCGCCGGCTGATCAGCGCCGCGTTCGCCCGCGGGCACGTCGAGCGGCTGCGCCCGTGGGTGCAGGAGCTGGCCGACTCCCTGGTCGACGAGCTGGTCGAGCGGTCGGCCGGGTCGGCACCGGTCGACGTCCTGTCCGGGATGAGCGAGGAGCTGCCGGTGGCGGTGATCGCCGAGCTGCTCGGCGTCCCGGCCGCCGACCGGCCGCTGCTGCGGCCGTGGTCCAACGCGATCGTGAAGATGTACGAGTACGGCCGGACGACGGCCATCGAGGACGACGCCGAGCGGGCCGCCGCCGAGTTCGTCACCTACCTGCGCGAGCTGGCGCACCTGCGCCGCCGCACCCCGGGCGAGGACCTGCTCACCCACCTGGTCACCGTGCGCGACTCCGACGGCGACCGGCTGACCGAGGACGAGCTGGTCACCACCTGCATCCTGCTGCTCAACGCCGGCCACGAGGCGACGGTGAACGTCAGCGGCAACGGCCTGCTCGCCCTGCTGGAGCACCCCGACCAGCTGCGGCGGCTCCGCGAGGACCCGGCGCTGCTGCCCACCGCGATCGAGGAGCTCATGCGCTTCGACTCGCCGCTGCAGCTGTTCGAGCGCACCGCCACCGCCGACGTGGCGATCGGCGGGGTCACCGTCGCCGAGGGGCAGCGGATCGCCGCCCTGCTGGGCAGCGCCAACCGCGACCCCGCCGTCTTCGCCGAGCCGGACACCCTCGACGTCGGGCGCACGGACAACCCGCACATCTCCTTCGGCGCCGGGGTGCACTTCTGCATCGGCGCGCCGCTGGCCCGGGTCGAGCTGCAGGCCTCCTTCGGTGCACTGCTGTCCCGCACGTCGTCGCTGGAGCTGGGCGCGCGACCGCAGCGCCGGCCGGAGTTCGTGATGCGCGGGCTGGCCGACCTGCCCGTCGTCCTCACCGCCTGACCGCTCCCCGGAAGACGGTATGGCCACGGTCACACCCCCGTGCCACACTCGCGCATCGGGAAGTTGGCTGACGCACAGGAGCTCCGCGGACGCCGCGGGTGGCGCCGGCGCAGCCGAGGTCCGGCGACGAGCTCGCGAGGAGCGGACAGGCACATGGGGCATCGACGACACCGGCCGGCACGGGCACTGACGATCATGGCGGCTCTGGCGCTGGGGGTGGGCCTGATGTCGGTGCCCGCCGCCAGTGCCCACCCACGCACGCCGCCCCCGCCGCCCCCGCCGGCGAAGGCCTGCGCGGACCTCACCACCGAGTCGCTCGGTCTGCCGAACACCACCGTCGACTCCGCCGTCGAGGACCCCGGCGACGAGACCACCCCGGCGTCCTGCCGGGTGCAGCTCACCGTCACCCACCCGCCGGCCGACGACGCGGTCACGGTGTGGGTGCACCTGCCCACCACCACCTGGAACGGCCGCTTCCAGGCGATGGGCGGTGGCGGGTTCAGCGGCGGGTCACCGGAGTCCCTGCTGGCGCCGCTGCGGGACGGCTACGCCACCGCGGCCACGGACGCCGGGCACACCGGCGCGACGGCGGACTTCGCGCTGAACCCCGACCGCACGCTGAACTGGCAGCGGATCCGCGACTTCGGGCACGTCGGCGTGCACGACATGACCGTCATCGCCAAGGCCGTCATCACCGCCTTCTACGGCCGGGGCCCCGAGTACTCCTACTGGAACGGCTGCTCCACCGGCGGCCGGCAGGGGCTGATGGAGGCGCAGCGGTACCCCGACGACTACGACGGCGTGCTGGCCGGCGCCCCGGTGATCAACTACCCGCAGATGCAGACCGGCCAGATGTGGGGCCAGGTCGTGATGCTCGAGGAGCAGAACCCGGTCGCGCCGTGCAGGTTCGCCGCCGCCCTCGAGGCCACGATCGCCGCCTGCGACGAGGTCGGCGACGGTGTGGTCGACGGGGTCATCGGCGACCCGCTGGCCTGCGACTTCGACCTCGGCCAGCTGATCGGCACCCAGACCGACTGCGGGGAGATCACCGCGGCCGACGTCGAGGTGATGCGGCGGATCGGTGAGGGGCCGCGCGGGCAGGACGGCAGCTTCCTCTGGTACGGCCTGGCGCCCGGCACCCCCTACGCCGGCCTCAACGACGTCGTGGAGGTCGACGGGCAGCTGGTCGGCCAGCCGTTCGTCTACGACCTGTGGTGGTTCGGGCTGTTCCTCGCCCAGGACCCGGAGTGGGACTGGCGGACGCTGACCTACCCCGCGTTCGAGGCGTTCTTCGCCCAGGCCGTGGAGATGTACGGGAACGTGTTCGGCGCCGACGACCCCGACCTGTCCGCGTTCGCCGAGCGCGGCGGCAAGGCGCTGCTGTGGCACGGGGCGGCCGACTTCGGCGTGCCGTTCCAGGGCACGGTCGACTACTACGAGCGGGTGCGTGAGCTGTTCGGGGCCAAGCGCACCGACCAGTTCCTCCGGCTGTTCCTCGCCCCGGGCGTCGGCCACTGCGGCGGCGGCGCCGGCCCGCAACCGACCGGCCAGTTCGAGGCGCTGGTCGACTGGGTCGAGCACGGAAAGGCCCCGAGGACGCTCGACGCGCAGGTGGTCGACGACGACGGCACGGTCGTGCAGACCCGCCCGCTGTGCGCCTACCCGGAGGTGGCCCGGCTGACCGGGCACCGCGACCCGGCCGAGGCACGCAGCTACCGGTGCGCCGAGGGCACCCGGCTGGACCCGGCTCCCCGCTGACGCCTGCCGCCCACCCAGGCACAGGAGGCTCTGCCCCCGGTTCCTGGCCTGGAACCGGGTGCAGAGCCTCCTGTGCCTCGTCGTGGAGCCCGGCCACCCGCCGCCGCACGGGGGGAACGGCGACGAGCGGCCGGGGGTCTCAGAGGCGCTGGTTGAGCCGGTGGTAGGCCGCGCTCCAGCGCAGCTCCTTGGCCAGCGAGCGCCGGGTGGTGTCGGCGTCGATGAGCACCAGCTCGGTGCCGAACACCTCCGCCAGGTCGGTCAGCTCGTCGGCGCCGAGCTGGGTGGTGAGCACCGTGTGGTGCGGGCCGCCGGCGGTGAGCCACCCCTCGGTCGCCGTCTCGAAGTCCGGCCGCGGTGCCCAGACGGCCCGGGCGACGGGCAGGTTGGGCAGCGCCTCGGCGGGCTCGACGACGTCGATCTCGTTGGCCACCCAGCGGAACCGGTCACCCAGGTCCGACCAGCCGATGGTGACCCCGGCGCCGGGCGCGGCGGTGAACACCAGCCGGGCCGGGTCCTCGCGGCCGCCGATCCCGAGCGGGTGCACCTCCAGGCGCGGCTTCTCCCCGGTGATCGTCGGGCACACCTCGAGCATGTGGGCGCCGAGGATCGTCGGCCGGTCGGCCGCCAGGTCGTAGGTGTAGTCCTCCATGAAGGAGGTGCCGCCGGGCAGCCCGGCGCCGGCGACCTTGAGCACCCGCAGCAGGGCGGAGGTCTTCCAGTCGCCCTCACCGCCGAACCCGTACCCGTCGGCCATCAGGCGCTGGACGGCGAGGCCGGGCAGCTGACGCAGCCCGCCGAGGTCCTCGAAGTTGGTGGTGAACGCGCCGAAGCCACCCTCGGTCAGGAACTGGCGCAGCGCCACCTCGATCCGCGCCTGGTAGCGGACGCTGTGGTGCCGGTCGCCGCCGGGGCGCAGGTCGGCGTCCATCTCGTACAGGTCGGCGTACTCGGCGATCACCGCGTCGACGGCCGGCTCGGCCACCCGCTCCACCGCGGCCACCAGGTCGTTGACACCCCAGGTGTTCACCGACATGCCGAAGCGGATCTCCGCCTCGACCTTGTCGCCCTCGGTCACCGCGACGTCCCGCATGTTGTCGCCGAACCGGGCGAGCTTCAGCCCGCGGGCCTCGGCCGCGCCTGCGGCGGCCCGCACCCAGGAGCCCACCCGCCGGGCGACCCGCGGGTTGCTGACGTGGCCGGCGACCGTGGTCCGCGGCGTGCGCAGCCGGGTGAGCATGAACCCGTACTCCCGGTCACCGTGGGCGGCCTGGTTGAGGTTCATGAAGTCCATGTCGATCGTCGCCCACGGCAGGGCGGCGTCGGCCTGGGTGTGCAGGTGCAGCAGCGGCTTGCGCAGCGCGTCCAGACCGGGGATCCACATCTTCGCCGGGGAGAAGGTGTGCATCCAGGTGATGACGCCGATGCAGGACGGCGTCTCGTTGGCCTCGCCCATCAGCCGGCGGATGGCGCCGGCGTCGGTGAGCACCGGCTTCCAGACCACCCGCACCGGGACGTCGGACGACCCGTCGAGGGCGGCCGCCACCCGCTGGGACTGCTCGGCCACCTGCTGCAGGGTCTCCTCGCCGTACAGCCCCTGGCTGCCGGTGAGGAACCAGACCTCGTTGTCCTCGAATGCCACGTACAGGTCCTTACCTCGGGGCCGGCGCGTCAGCGCTGGCCGTAGACGTTCTGGTAGCGCGCGTAGAGCGAGTCGATGTCCGCCTGCGCGATCGGGACGGGTTCCCCCAGCTGACGGGAGAGGTGCACGGTGCGGGCGACGTCCTCGGTCATGACCGCCGCCTTCACCGCCGCCTTCGCCGATGCGCCGATGGTGAAGACGCCGTGGTTCTTCATCAGCACCGCCGGCGAGCGGTGCCCCTGCAGCGTCGCGACGATGCCCTGACCGATGGAGTCGTCGCCGATCAGCGCGAACGGCCCGACCGGGATCGGCCCGCCGAACTCGTCGGCCATCGCGGTCAGCACGCAGGGGATCTCCTCGTGCCGGGCCGCCCAGGCCGCGGCGTAGGTGCTGTGCGTGTGCACCTGGCCGTTGACCTCGGGCATGTTCCGGTAGACGTAGGCGTGCGCGTCGGTGTCCGACGACGGCGCCTTCACCCCGTCGACGGCGTTGCCGTCGAGGTCGCAGACGGTGATGCCCTCCCAGGTCAGCTCGTCGTACTCGACGCCGCTGCCCTTGATGACGAACAGGTCCTCGCCCGGCACCCGCTCGGAGACGTTCCCGGAGGTCCAGGTGACCAGCTCGTAGCGGGTGAGGTACGAGTGCAGGTGGGCGACGTGCTCGCGCTGCGCGCGGTGGGTGCCCCGCTCGGTGCGGGCCTGCGGGTCGGCGGTGGCGGTCATGCCGGCTGCTCCTCGGTCAGGGGTGCGGAGGTGGTGTCGGACGGCTCGGTCGGCTGGGAGCCGGTGGCCACGTGCTGGACGGCGGCGCGCTCGACCGGGAGCCCGGCGACGTACCGCTGCATGAAGGCGTCGAAGCCCGCGACGTCGGCCGGGTCGGGCTCGGCGGTCACCAGGCTCGTGCCGGCGAAGACCGCGGTGTCCAGGTAGTCGGGCAGGCTCTGCTCCGGCGCCCGCCCGGTGGCGAAGGCGGCCAGGACGGCGATGCCCCAGGCACCCCCCTCCGCGGCGACGTCGCCGACGGCGACCGGCGTGTCGATCGCGGCGGCCAGGAACCGCTGGGCCACGCCGGCGGTCTTGAACATGCCGCCGTGGGCGAACATCCGGTCCAGCCGCACGCCCTCGGCCTTCTGCAGCACGTCCATGCCGATGCGCAGCGTGGCCAGCGAGGAGAACAGGTGCGTGCGCATGAAGGTGCCCAGGTCGAGCCGGCTGTCGGGGGACCGCAGGAAGAGCGGGCGGCCCTCCTCGAGGTCGGTGATCGGCTCGCCGGAGAGGTAGTTGTAGGCGAGCATCCCGCCGCAGTCGGCGGCCCCGTCCAGCGCAGCCGTGAACAGGGTCGCGAAGACCTCCGCCGGGTCGGCCGGGGAGCCCAGCGCCCGGGCGAACTCGGCGAACAGACCGGCCCAGGCGTCCAGTTCGCTGGCTCCGTTGTTGCAGTGCACCATCGCCACCGGGTCGCCGGCCGGCGTGGTGACCAGGTCCAGCTCGCGGTGCACCCCGGCGAGCTCACCCTCGAGCACGACCATCGCGAAGATCGACGTCCCGGCGGAGACGTTGCCGGTGCGGGGCGCCACCGAGTTGGTGGCGACCATGCCGGTGCCCGCATCGCCCTCGGGCGGGCAGAGCGGGACGCCAGGGCGCAGCCGGCCGGTCGGGTCGAGCAGCTCCGCGCCCGCCGCGGTGAGCGTGCCGGCCGGCTGCCCGGCGACGGCGATGGCCGGCAGCAGCTCGGCGAGGGTGAGCTCCACCCCGGCCTCGGCGGCCAGCTGGTCGAACCGGGCCAGCATGGCGGCGTCGTAGCCGCCGGTGGCGGGGTCGATCGGGAACATGCCGCTGGCGTCCCCGATGCCGAGCACCTGCTCGCCGGTGAGCTGCCAGTGCACGTACCCGGCGAGGGTCGTCAGGTGGTCGAGCCGGCCGAGATGGTCCTCGCCGTCCAACACGGCCTGGTAGAGGTGCGCGACGCTCCACCGGTGCGGGATGTTGACCCCGAACTCCGCGCTGAGCCGCTCGGTCGCCCGGCCGGTGTTGGTGTTCCGCCAGGTGCGGAAGGGGGTGAGGAGCCGGCCCTCGGCGTCGAACGGCAGGTAGCCGTGCATCATCGCCGACACCCCGAGGGCACCGACTCCGGCGAGCTCCACCCCGTGGCGCTGCCGCACGTCGTCGGCCAGGGCCGAGACGCTCTGCTGCACGCCGGCCCAGACGGCGTCCAGCGAGTAGGTCCACAACCCGTCGACCAGCTGGTTCTCCCAGTCGGAGGCCCCGACGGCGAGCGGCGAGTGGTCGGGGCCGATCAGCACCGCCTTGATCCGGGTCGAGCCGAGCTCGATGCCCAGCGCCGTGCGGTTCGAGGTGATCGCTGCGACAGCGTCGATCGTCATGTCAGGAGTCCCTTCCGCCCATCGGTGACAGGCCTGGTCCCGTGATCTGGTGCCGATGATCCGGTCGACCGTGGGCCGCGGAACGTGAGTGGATTGTTAGCGCTAACAAAGGTTCGGTCAAGCCGCCCTCGCTCGCCGCGGTGGACCACGGGCCGGGCGCTCAGCGGACGGGTGCGGGGCCGGTCCTCCCCCGGACGACGAGGGCGGGCAGAACCGGCTGGGACTCGCTCTGCTCGCCCCGCAGCCGGGAGAGCACCAGCTGCACCCCGCGCCGGCCCAGCTCGGCGAAGTCCTGGCGCACCGTCGTCAGCGGCGGGGTGAAGTACGCCGCCTCCGGGATGTCGTCGAAGCCGACGACGCTCACGTCGCCGGGTACCGACAGCCCCGCCCGGTGCAGGGCGTTGAGCAGCCCGAGCGCCATCTGGTCGTTGGCCACGAAGACGGCGGTCACGTCCTCACCGGAGCGGGCCCGCCGGGCCAGCTCCAGCCCCGCGGCGTGCCCGGAGGACGCCAGCCAGTTGCCGTGCAGCAGGTCCGGCACCGGAGCGCCCACCTTCTCCAGCTCCGCCTGCCAGCCGATCACCCGCCCGCGGGCCTCCAGGGAGTCACCGGGGCCGGTCACGTGGTGCACCGTGTGGTGCCCCAGCGCGAGCAGGTGCCGGGTGGCCAGCGCCGCACCGACCTGCTGGTCGACCCAGACGGTGGGCCGGTTCTCGTCCCGGCCGACCTGCACCGCGATCAGCGGCACCGGCGACTCGAAACGCCGGAGCGCGTCCACCGCCTGGCCGTAGGTGGACAGCGCGACGACGGCGTCGACCGACTGGGCCACGAAGCGGTCGACCGCCTCGCGCATCGCCGCCTCGCTGTCCTCGTCCAGGATGGCGACGCCGAGGGAGTAGCCCGCGGCGCGCGCGGCCTTCTCCAGGCCCAGCAGCGTCTGCGCCGGGCCGTACTGGTTGATGTGCGAGATGACCAGACCCAGCGTCCGGGTCGAGCCGGTCACCAGGGCGCGGGCGGCGGTGTTGGGCCGGTAGCCCAGCTCCGCGATCGCCTGCAGCACCCGCGCCCTGGTGCCGGGGGCGACGTTGGGGTGGCCGTTGACCACCCGGGACACGGTCTGGTGGGAGACCCCCGCGTGCGCTGCCACGTCGGACATCGCCCGCGCTCGTGCCGGCCCTTGCGTCAGCACCGTCTCCCCCTCCCGTGGAGGTGGCTCCGCTGCCACCCCGGTCGCGGTGGTCCTCGCGCCGACGACGTCGGTGCGAGGACCCCGGCGTCAGCGCGAGGCGCCCGCCCGCCGCTTGTTGTAGACGTCGAAGGCCACCGCCAGCAACAGGACCAGCCCCTTGACCACCGACTGCAGCGACTGGTCGACGCCCATGATGGTCATGCCGTTGGTCATGACGGCCATGATCAGACCACCGACCATGGCCCCGACCACCGTGCCCACACCGCCGGTGACGGCGGCGCCGCCGATGAAGGCGGCCGCGATGGCGTCGAGCTCGAACATCTGGCCGGCGCTGGGCTGCGCCCCGTTCGACCGGGAGGAGAACACGATCCCGGCCACGGCGGCCAGGAAGCCCATGTTCACGAAGATCCAGAAGTTGACCGTCTTGACCTTCACCCCGGACAGCGTCGCCGCGGCGAGGTTGCCACCGATGGCGTACACCTGGCGGCCGAAGACGGTCCGCTTGGTGACCACGCCGTAGACCAGGATGAGCACCGCCAGGATGACCAGCACGTAGGGCAGGCCGCGGGCGGTGGCCAGCTTCCAGGCGAAGGCCATGACGACGGCGGCGACCGCCAGGATCTTCGCCACGAACAGCGGGAACGACTCGACGTCCTGGTCGTAGCGCAGCTGGGTCTGCCGGTTGCGGAACTGGGTGTAGGCGTAGACGACCACGGCGACGCCGAAGATCAGCAGCGTGAACGCGTCGTAGCCGTTGCCACCGATCAGCCCGTTGCTGAAGCCGGAGGCGATCTGGCCGTACTCGCGGGGGAACGGCGACAGGGAGACGTTGTCGAGCACCTGCAGGGTCAGGCCGCGGAACAGCAGCATGCCGGCCAGGGTCACGATGAAGGCCGGGATGCCGACGTAGGCCACCCAGAAGCCCTGCCAGGCCCCGATCGCCAGCCCGGTGGCCAGTGCGGCCAGCACGCCGACCCACCACGGGAGCCCCTCGCGGATCACCAGGACCGCGGAGACCGCGCCGGTGACCGCGACCACCGACCCGACCGACAGGTCGATGTGCCCCGCGATGATCACGATGACCATCCCGATCGCCAGGATCAGGATGTAGGAGTACTGCAGGACGATGTTGGTGACGTTGCCCGACGACAGCAGCCGGCCGTCGGTCAGGATCGTGAACAGCACCACGATCGCCACGAAGGCGATGTAGATGCCGCTGGTCCGCAGGTTGCGGGTGAACAGCGAGCGCACGTCGCTCGTCCCGCTCTTGCTCGCGACAGCGGGGGCGACGTCCTTGGGCGCGGTGGCCGACTGGGCCTCGGGCTCCGACGTCGGACCGACGGTGTGGGTCATCCGACCGGCTCCTTCTCCTGGGTCATGAGGGTCATGAGGCGTTCCTGGGTTGCTTCCCGCACGGGGAGCTGACCGGTGATGCGGCCGGCCGAGAGGGTGTAGACGCGGTCGCAGATGCCGAGCAGCTCGGGCAGCTCGGAGCTGATCACCACGACGGCCTTCCCGGCGGCCACGAGCCGGTTGATGATCGTGTAGATCTCGTACTTGGCGCCGACGTCGATGCCGCGGGTCGGCTCGTCGAGGATCAGCACGTCGGGGTCGGTGAGCAGCCACTTGCTCAGCACGACCTTCTGCTGGTTGCCCCCGGAGAGCTTGCCGACGACGGACAGCACGGACGGCGCCTTGATGTTCATCGACGTCCGGGACTCCTCCGCCGCCTTCGTCTCCTCGTTGGCGTCGACGAAACCACGGCGGGAGAGCTTGTCCAGCGCCGCGGCCGAGACGTTGCGCGTGATGTCGTCGATGAGGTTGAGGCCGTACTTCTTGCGGTCCTCGGTGGCGTAGGCGATGCCGGCGTCGATCGCCTCGGCGACGCTGCGGGCCGTGACCTCCCGGCCGTGCAGGAACAGGCGGCCCCCGACGTAGGTGCCGTAGGAACGGCCGAAGATGCTCATGGCGAGCTCGGTCCGCCCGGCACCCATCAGCCCGGCGATGCCGACCACCTCGCCGGCGCGCACGTCGAAGGAGGCGTGGTCGACGACGAGCCGGTCCTGGGTCGGGTGCTTGACCGTCCAGTCCTCGACCCGGAGCACCTCCTCCCCCGGGTGCGACTCGCGCGTGGGGTAGTAGGAGTCCAGGGTGCGGCCCACCATGCCGCTGATGATCCGGTCGACGGTCACGGCCGGGTCGGCCATGTCCAGCGTCTCGACGGTCTGGCCGTCCCGGATGATCGTGGTGTGGTCGGCGATCGCGTCGATCTCGTTGAGCTTGTGCGAGATGATGATCGAGGTGATCCCGCGCTCGCGCAGACCGCGGATCAGGCCGAGCAGGTGCGCGGAGTCGGTGTCGTTGAGCGCTGCGGTCGGCTCGTCCAGGATCAGCAGCTTCACGTCCTTGGAGAGCGCCTTGGCGATCTCCACCAGCTGCTGCTTGCCGACGCCGAGCTGGCCGACCGGGGTGGTCGGGTTCTCGTCCAGGCCCACCTGGCGGAGCAGGTCGGCGGCCTCGGCGTTGGCCTTGTTCCAGTCGATCAGGCCACCGCGACCGCGTCGCTCGTTGCCGAGGAAGATGTTCTCCGCGATCGACAGGTAGGGCACCAGGGCGAGCTCCTGGTGGATGATCACGATCCCCGCGTGCTCGGAGTCGCGGATGCCCCCGAACGAGCAGGGCTGCCCGTCGAAGAAGATCTCGCCGTCGTAGGTGCCGGCCGGGTACACCCCGGACAGCACCTTCATCAGGGTGGACTTGCCGGCGCCGTTCTCGCCGCAGATCGCGTGCACCTCACCGCGCTGCACGGCCAGCGTCACGTCCGACAGCGCCTTCACGCCCGGGAACGTCTTGGTGATGCTGCGCATCTCGAGGATGTGGTCGGCCATGGACTCCGTCGTCTCGTTCACTGGTGCTGGTGTGCCGGTGGCGCGGGCACGCCCGGGCAGGCGTGCCGCTGGGACGGCCGGGCCCGGCAGCGTGCGCCACCGGGCCCGGCCGCGGTCGGACCGGCCGGGGCCGGGCCGACCGCGTGGTGCGGGAGGCCGGGTCGACGCCCTCCCGCAACCAGCAGGTCAGTCGGCCTGACCGGACTCCACCTCGGACTGGGTGTAGTAACCGGAGTCGACGAGCACCGACTGGATGTTGTCGGCGTAGACCGTCTCGACCGGGAGCAGGTACGACGGCACGATCTTCATGCCGTTGTCGTAGGTCTCGGTGTCGTTGGCCTCGGGCTCCTCGCCCTCCAGGAACGCCTCGGCGGCGGCCACGGCCTGCTCGGCCAGCAGCCGGGTGTCCTTGAAGATGGTCGAGTGCTGCACGCCGTCGGCGATCAGCTTGATCGAGGCGATCTCGGCGTCCTGACCGGTGACGACCGGCAGCGGCCGCGGCTGCGAGTCGAGGGCCGGGCCGTAGCCGGCGTTCTGCAGGGCGGTGATGATGCCGCGCGAGATGCCGTCGTAGGGGGACAGCACGCCGTTGAGCTGGGTGTCACCGCTGTAGTTGGAGGTCAGCAGGGTCTCCATGCGCGACTGCGCGGTCTCCTGCTGCCAGCGGAGCGTGGCGGCCTGCTCGATGGTGGTCTGCCCGGAGGGGACGACCAGCGTGCCGTCGTCGATGAGCGGCTGGAGGACCGACATGGCGCCCTCCCAGAAGAAGAAGGCGTTGTTGTCGTCCAGCGAGCCGGCGAACAGCTCGATGTTGAACGGGCCGGTGGCCTCGCCGGGCGAGCCGTCGGGGTTCTGCAGGCCCAGGCCGACGAGCAGCGCGTTGGCCTGCGCCTCGCCGACGGCCTCGTTGTCGAACGTCACGTAGAAGTCGACGTTCTCGGTGTCGCGGATCAGCCGGTCGTACGAGATGACCTCGATGCCCTCGGCCGCTGCGGCCTCCAGCTGCGGGGCCAGCGCGGTTCCGTCGATCGCGGCGACGATCAGCAGGTCCACACCCTCGGTGATCATCTGGTCGATCTGGCGGGACTGGGTGGGGATGTCGTCACCGGCGTACTGCAGCTCGACCGTGTAACCAGCCTCTTCGAGCTGGGACTTCACGTTGTCGCCGTCGGCGATCCACCGCTCCGAGGTTTCGGTCGGCATCGCCACGCCGATGGTGAGGTCGCCCGGGTCCGCGTCCGCGGTGTCCGAGTTGCTGCCGGCGCCGCCGCCGCCGCAGGCGGTCAGACCAACGGCCAGCGCCGCCCCCAGGGCGGTCAGCTTGAGCTCCTTGCGCACTACATCTCCTCCTCGAGACGCTGCCAGCACCCGTGGGGCGGCAGGCCCGCGCCTGTGCGAGCCGAGACAGTGTGAGCGCTAACAACCCTGGTGCGTCAAGTTCGGTGACCCGATCGGTGGTCACGTTCCCGTAACGGCGGGTTCATCGGGCTTCGGGCCGGAGCGAGCCGACCCCGTCCGTCCCGGACGACGTACCGGTCAGGCGGAGGTGCGCAGCAGCTCGGCCAGCGGTTCCCGGACGACGCACCGGTCGAACGCGAACGCCCCGGCCAGCTCCTCGGCCTCCTCCGGTGCCACGCCCTCGAACGCCCGCCCGAAGTCACCGACCATGGCCTCGGCGAGCACCACGTGCCGGATGATCCCGTGCAGCCACCGGTGCTGACCCCACGGATACGGCTGGAAGTCGGGGAACTCCCGGGCGACCAGCTGCTCGATCGGCTCCAGGACGTCCCGCACGCCGGCGTCCGTCGAGCCCCACGAGTCGACGCCCAGCCGGGCCTTCTTCGCCAGCACCGGGGCGATCCGCTGCAGGTAGGGCGAGGAGGGCGGAACGGTGACCAGGCCCTGCAGGCCGATGTCCTTGTAGGTCCACAGCGCCCAGCTCGCCCCGTGCTCGCGGTAGATCTCCAGCTGGTCGCGCAGCAGCTGGTAGCGCTGGGCGTCGCGCTCCGGGTCGCCGGTGTACACCGGCCCGAACTCACCGACCCAGATCGGCGTCCCGGTCTCGCGCATGTACGCCGTCCGCTCCAGGAACGTCTGCTCGACCACCGCGCGGTCGACGAACCTCCCACGGCTCACCCCGGGGTAGGGGCCGCCGTCGACGAAGCCGGGCAGCGCGTAGTCGTGCGCGGTGTAGACCGTGTTGGGCAGCGGGTCGCCCAGCTGGTCGAACTGGGTGGAGTAGCGGTTGCCGTCCAGGAACAGCACGTGGTCGGGGTCGACGGCGCGGATCGCGGACTCCAGCCGCCGGTAGAACGGGCCGATCGCCTCACCGACGGCGTCGCCGGGCTCGTTCACCGGGTTGTAGCCAGCCACCCAGGGGTTGCCGCGGTAGTGCTCGGCGAGCGCCTCCCAGAGCCCGACGACGCGGTCCTGGAAGTGCCGGTGGGTCCAGAAGTGCGCCCAGTGGGTGGGGTTGTCGCTGTGCCAGTGCTGGTTCTGCGCGCCGGGCAGGGCGTGCAGGTCGAGGATCGCGAAGATCCCGGCGCGGGCGCAGGCGTCCACCGCCTGGTCCAGCCGGCGGAAGCCCTCGGCCTCGAACTCGCCGGGGCGCATGTCGTCCTCGAAGTGCCGGTAGTTGAACGGGATCCGCACGCAGTTCAGGCCGAGGGAGGCCAGGTACGCGGCGTCGGCGTCGGTGAAGAAGTCGTCGAGGAACCGGTCGAAGAAGCGCCGGTACCCCTCCTCGCCCAGCGCCGAGCGCAGCGCGCGGCGCTGCTGGGACTCCGTTCCCGGGTAGCCGGTGATGAAGTTCTCCATGTTCAGCCAGCCGCCCAGGCCCAGGCCGCGGAGCACCACGGTGCCACCGCCGGGCCCGACGAGCCGGTCGCCGTCGACGCGGATGACCTGCTGCGGGGATTCCGTCACGGGCCGATCCTGCCCCAGTGGATCGTGAGCGACGTCACTGGCACCATGCCGCCATGCGCGGGCTGATGCAGGACGTCCCCCTCACGATCGACACGATCTTCCGGCACGCCGAGCAGCACCACGGTGACGTCCCGATCCTCACCAACGGCCCCGCGGGGAAGGTCCGCACCACCTACGCCGAGTGGGCCCGGCGCACCCGGCGGCTCGGCGGCGTGCTCGACGCCCTCGGGGTCGGCGCCGACGGCCGGGTGGGCACCTTCGCCTGGAACTCCGCCCGCCACCTGGAGCTCTACTTCGCCGCGCCGTGCACCGGGCGGGTGCTGCACACCCTCAACGTGCGCCTGTTCCCCGAGCAGCTGACCTACATCGCCAACCACGCGGAGGACGAGGTCGTCTTCGTCGACCGCACGGTGCTGCCGCTGCTGTGGCCGCTGGTCGACACCATGACCACCGTCCGGCACGTGGTCGTGATGGACGACGGTGGGGAAGCCGAGGTGCCCGACGACCCGCGGGTGCACGACTACGAGGAGCTGCTGGCCGCCGCGGATCCGGTCAAGTTCGAGGTCCGGGACGAGCGGTCCGCCGCTGCCATGTGCTACACGAGCGGCACCACCGGCAACCCGAAGGGCGTCGTCTACTCGCACCGCTCGACGGTGCTGCACACGATGGCGGTGATCGCCCCGAACGGCTTCGGCATCGGCGTCGACGACGTCGCGATGCCCGTCGTCCCGATGTTCCACGCCAACGCCTGGGGCATCGCGCAGGCGGCTCCCGCGGCCGGGGCGGCGATGGTGTTCCCCGGGCCGATGATGCAGCCGCAGGCGCTGGCCGACCTGATCATCGACGAGGGCGTCACCTTCACCGCCGGGGTGCCCACGATCTGGCAGGGGATGCTGCCGCACCTGGCCGGCCGCCCGCACCGGCTGCGCAAGATCGGTTGCGGCGGCTCTGCCGTGCCGGCCGCGCTGTCGCAGGCCTACGAGGAGCAGGTCGGGCTGCCCATCTACCAGGCCTGGGGCATGACCGAGACCCACCCGGTCGCCTCCGGCGGCGTCCTGGCCCGGCGGTACGCCGACGCCGACCCGGAGACCGTCACCGCCCAGCGGGCGCGGCAGGGCATCCCGCTGTTCGGCGTCGAGGCCCGCATCGTCGAGGCCGGCACCACCGACGAGCTGCCCTGGGACGACGTCGCCACCGGTGAGCTGCAGGTGCGCGGGCCGTGGTGCGCGCAGGAGTACTACGCCGCCGACCCCGGCGCGGAGCTGACCACCCCCGACGGGTGGATGAGGACCGGCGACGTCGCCGCGATGGACGCCTTCGGCAGCATCCGGATCGCCGACCGCACCAAGGACCTGATCAAGTCCGGTGGCGAGTGGATCTCCTCGGTGGAGCTGGAGAACGCGATCATGAGCCACCCGGCGGTGGCCGAGGCCGCGGTGGTCGCCGTGCCCAGCCCGAAGTGGGGCGAACGTCCGCTCGCCTGCGTCGTGCTCAAGCCGGGCGAGACCGCCGGAGAGCAGGAGATCCTCGACCACGTGCGGCCGCAGGTGGCCAGCTGGTGGCTGCCCGACGCGGTCGAGTTCATCGACGAGGTGCCCAAGACCAGCGTCGGCAAGTTCTCCAAGAAGGACCTGCGCGCCCGCTTCGCGGAGTTCCCGTCTCGCAGCTGAGCGCGGGGCCCGGGACCGGCACCGCGTCGGCCCCGCCGCAGGGGCCCGCCGCGAGCTTGCGAGCGGTGGGGGGGCGGCGGGGTCCTTCCTCACACGACGGGGCACCCCGGTCGCCCTCCGCCCACGGTCCGCTCCTCGGTCGCTGGCGCTCCCTGCGATGCTCCCGCGGGCGTCAGACGACGTCGCACCCGGTCGCCCTCCGCCCACGGTCCGCTCCTCGGTCGCTGGCGCTCCCTGCGATGCTCCCGCGGGCGTCAGACGACGTAGGGCGGGCGGCCGGTCTCGCTGACCATCGGGCGGCCGGCGGCGTCCCACTCACCCATCCCGCCGCCGACGTTCACCGCGTCGTAGCCGTTCTGGTTCAGCCACGCCGCCACCCGGGCCGAGCGCCCCCCGCTGCGGCAGGTGACGTACACCGGGTCGCCCTCGGGCACCTCGTCCAGCCGCGCCGGCACGTCGCCCATCCGGATGTGCGTGGCCCCGTCGATGTGGCCGGCGGCCCACTCGTCGTCCTCGCGGACGTCCAGCACGACGGCGTCCTCGGGGACCTCGGCAGCCGGCACGGTCGGGACCTGCTGAGGCATCATCACTCCATCGTGGCACGGCGTGCCGCGGGTCCGCCGCCCGTTCCGGGCGCCGGAACGCGGTCCGGGCGCCCCACCCTGCGAGGATGGACGGCGATGTCCGCTCCCCCACCGGCCCGGGACCCCGCCTGGCCGCTGTCCCGTTCGGCCATCGGCCTGTGGACGGTGCAGGGCGCGCTGAGCACCCTCTTCTGGGCGGTCGCGGTCGCCGCCTTCTGGCTGTTCGTGCCACCGGACGCCGGCGGCTGGGTGCAGGTCGTGCGCTGGCTCGGGGTCGCCCTGCTCGCCGTCGACGCCGTCCTCGCCATCGGCGTGCAGCCGCGGCTGCGCTGGCGGGTGCACCGCTGGGAGGTCACCGGGGAGGCGGTCTACACCCTCACCGGCTGGCTGAACCGCACCTGGACCCTGGTGCCGATCTCGCGGATCCAGACCGTCGACGTCAACCGCGGGCTGCTGCAGACGATGTTCGGGCTGGCCACGGTGGCGGTGCTCACCGCCTCCTCGCAGGGCACGGTGCGGATCTGGCACCTGGAGGTCGACGTCGCCCGGCAGGTCGCCGAGGACCTCGCCCGCCGGGCCGAGCAGGTGCGGGACGTCGCGACGTGACCGCACCGCCCCAGCCGGAGGCGCCGGTGGGCCGGCGCACCTCCCCGCGGGTGCTGCTGGTGCACACGATCACGTTCAAGCAGGCCCGCTCGCTGGTGCCGGTCGCGCTGGCGATCGCCGCCGGGCGGGGGCTGGAGGGCGGCCCCCGGGCGGCCGTCGTGCTGGTCGTCGGGGTCACCGTGCTGTCCCTGGTGTGGGCCGCGCTCACCTGGTGGCGGTTCACCTACACCGCAGGTGAGACCTCGGTGGTGGTCACCCGCGGGCTGGTGTCCCGCTCCACCCGCACCGTGCCGATCGACCGGATCCGTGGCGTGGAGATCGAGACCCCGCCGCTGCACCGGCTGTTCGGCCTGGTGCGGGTGCGGATCGACGCCGCCGCCGGCGCCGCCGGGAACGACGAGGAGCTCGTCGTCGACGGCGTGCCCAGCGCCGAGGGCGACCGGCTCCGGGAGCACCTGCTCTCCCACCGGCACGCGGCCCCGGCGGTGGCGACCGGGCGGCACTCCGCACCGGAGCCGGCCGAGGAGGAGCTGCTGCGGCTGCGCCCCCGGTGGCTGCTGTACGCCCCGTTGATCGGCACCTACCTGGTGGTGCCGCTGGCCGCGGTCGGCGCGCTGTTCCGGCTCGTCGACGAGCTGCCCGACGACTACCTGCCCGAGCTCACCCCCGACGTCGAGCAGCTGGACGTCGTCGACGGCTGGTTCATCGCCGCCGTGGTGGCCGGTGCGCTGCTGCTCCTGGCGGTCGCGTCGGTGCTCGGCGCCGCGGTGGTCAACTGGCGGTTCCGGCTGGTCCGCCGCGGTGGGTCGCTGGTGGCCGAGCGTGGCCTGCTCACCCGCCGGCACACCGACCTGGAGGTCGACCGGATCCGCGGCTGCGCGGTGAGCGACGGGCTGGGGATGCGGCTGGTCGGCGCCGCACGGGCGACCGCCCTGGTCACCGGCCTGGGCGACGCCACCCGGCGCGGTCAGCTGCTCCCGCTCGGGCCGCGCGCGCAGGCCTGGCTGCTGAGCGACTCGCTGGTGCCCAGCCCCGGGCCGCTCCACCCCCACCCGAAGGCCGCGCTGCGCCGCCGGGTGCTCCGCGCGCTCGTGCCCGGCGTCGTCGTCCTGCTGGCGGGGGTGGTGCTCTCAGCGCGGTCGTCGGACTGGTGGCCGCTGGTCGCCGTCGGCGGGGTGCTGACCGTGCTGGCCTTCCCGGTCGCCCGGGCGCGGTACGCCTCGCTCGGGCACGCGGCCGGCGGCCCGACCCTGGCGGTGCGGTCGGGCTGGCTGGTCCGCGAGCACGTCGTGCTGCAGCGGCGGGCCGTCGTGGGCTGGCAGGTCCGGCAGACCTTCTTCCAGCGGCGGGCCGGGCTGGCCACCGTGCAGGCCTGCGTGGGAGCGGGCAGCGGCGGCTACGCGGCGGTGGACATGGCCGCCGACGAGGCGGCGGGCTTCGCCGTCGTCGCCTCCGGCCCCTGGGCGGGCACCCTCTCCCGCTGACCGGCGCTCAGCCGGGCAGCAGCGCGCCGAGCAGTCCGGCCGCCGCCGCGGGTTCGTCACCGGCGAGCAACCCGGCCGCGCCCAGCACGTACCGGGTGTCGACGACGACGTCGGCCTCCGCCAGCACGCCACCCGCGCCACCCCGGTCCGCGGCCACCCGGTCGACCACCGCGGCGACGTCGGCCGGCGCGGCGTGCCGGAACACCCCGCCGGAGAGGACGACGAGCCCCACCCCGCGGGCGCTGGCCCCGCCGGGCCCGTAGGCGGCCTCGGCGCGCAGGTGCCGGCGCAGCGCGACGACGGCCGCGGCCTCGCCCAGGGCCAGCGGCTCCTCCCCCGGGTCGGTCAGGCCCTCCGCCCGGGCGGCGGCCCGCAGGGCGTCGGCACTGGCGTGCACCCCGAGGTCGCCCTCCACGGTGCGCCGCCGGGCCGGCACCCCGACCGCCGCGCGCTGCAGCCCGGCCTGCTCGGCGTCGACCGCCGGCACGCAGTGCACGTCGGTGGTGGCCCCGCCGACGTCGAGCACCAGCACCCCCGGGCGCTCGGTGCCGGCGCGCAGCGCCGCCAGCGCCGCGACCCCGTCGAGCACCGCGTCCGGGGTGACCGCGCGCACCCACCGGCGCAGCCGCTCGTCGGTCGACAGCCGCTCCCCGCCGATCACGTGGGTCAGGAACACCTCGCGGATCGCGGCCCGGGCCGGCTCCGGTGCCAGGAGGCCGATGTCGGGCAGCACGTTGCCGACGGGGCTCACCGGGACGCCGGCCGCGGTGAGCACCGCGGCCACCTCGTCGCGGACCGCGGCGTTGCCGGCCAGCACCACCGGGACGGACCAGTCCGACGCGGTGAGCGCGGCGGCGTTGTGCCGGAGCACCGCGGCGTCGCCGCCGTCGGTGCCGCCGACCAGCAGGACGACGTCGGGCCCGGCCGCGGCCAGGGCGGCCAGGGCGGCCCCGTCCAGCCGGCCGGCGGCCACGTGCACCACCCGGGCGCCGGCGGAGAGGGCGGCGCGGTGCCCTGCCTCGGCGCTGATCAGCTCCTCGTAGCCGACCACCGCCAGCCGCAGCCCACCGCCGGCACTCGAGCAGGCCCGCACCTCGGCGTCCCACCCCGCGGTCGCGGCGAGCACCCCGGCGACGACGTCGTCCGGGGTGGTCGGTGCCTGCCGGGTGGCCAGCAGCCGCCCGCCCGGCAGCTCGACCAGCGCCGCCTTGGTCCACGTGGAACCGATGTCGACGCAGGCCAGCCGGTCGGTCACCGCCGGACGAGACCGGCCGTGGCGGCACCGGCGGTGAGCTCCGCCAGCCCGAACGCCTGCACCGGCCCGAGGGCGCCGACCCCGGTCACGCCACCGGCGGCGGCGCGCACCGCACCCCAGGCGAGCAGGTCGGCGGTCATCGCGTACGGGTCGGGGCCGCTCAGCTCGACGCGGGCGACCCGCACGCCCCGCGGATCGCGCACCTCCGCGACGACCGCGGTGCGCACGTCGCCGCGGTCCGACGGCGCCTCGGCGAGCCGGCCCGCGACCAGGTCGGCGAGCCGGGTCAGGCCGGTCTGCGCGCCCGGCACCCGCCGCACCCGGGGGGCCAGCGGCGCGAGCCGGTGGACGACCGGGGTCGCCGGCCCGAACCAGTCCAGGCAGACGCCGACCTCCCGCAGCGTCGGGGCGAGCCCGGGCAGGGCCAGGTGCTCCGACCCGCCGACCGACAGCCCCTCGCGACGGCGCCCGGCCGCATCGAACACCCAGGTGCGCGCGCCGGCCGGCTCGTCGACCAGCCGGCCGCCGGTGAAGGCGTGCCCCTCCTCGAGCACCACCCCGGCCAGCGAGCTGAACGTCCCCCGGGAGAACGCCTGGCCGCGCACCCCGTCCAGGGCGTAGCCCACGTCGACCCGGTGCGCCCGCGACCCGGCGTCGGCCAGGGCCAGCGCGGCGGCGAGGTTGCCGGGCACGTAGTCGTGCCCGAAGGCGGTGAGCAGAGCGGCACCGGTCGCCGCGGCGCGAGGGCCGTGCCGCTCGAACACCCGGCGGAGGAAGGGGGGCTCACCGGTGGAGTCCAGGTAGACCGCGCCGGCCTCGACCGCGGCGGTGACCACCGGCTCGCCGAGCCGGAGGAACGGGCCCACCGTGCTGACCAGCACGTCTCCGGCGGTCAGCAGGGCGCGGACCGAGGCGGCGTCACCCACGTCGACCACCGCGGTCTCCAGCGGGCCGTCGCCGGTTCCGAGCCGGCCGGCCAGGTCCGCCAGGCGGTGGGGGTCGCGACCGGCGAGCACCGGGCGGGCGCCGCGGGCGACCAGCGCCGCCGCCGTCCGGCCGCCGGTGTGGCCGGTGGCGCCGAGGAGCACGATCCGGGATGCCATGCGGGAACGGTAGGCGCCCGGCCGAGCACCGTCAGCTCGCGCACAACGGAACTATCCGGTCCGCGCGTGCGGCCGAGCGCGCCGGGTAGGGCGCGGGCGATGGAGACCAGCGGTGTGGCCCCCGAGCTCTCAGGCCGCGCCGTCCTGCCCGAGCCCGATGCGGCCGGCCAGCGCAGCGGCCTCCACCCGGGTGGACACCTTCAGCTGGCGCAGCAGGTTGGCCACCAGCCGCTTCACCGTGCGCTCGGAGACGTGCAGGGTCGTGGCGATGTCGACGGTGCTCGTGCCGGCGGCGATCAGCCGCCACAGCCGCCGGTCGTCGGCGGACAGCTGGGCGGCGATGCTCTGGTCGGCCACGGGGGCCGCGTCGTCGAGCAGCTGGCGCAGCAGCGACTCGGGGATCACCGACCAGCCGTCGAGCACGGCCAGCAGCGGCCGCACCAGCGCCTCCGGGCTGGCCGTCTTGGGCAGGAAGCCGCTGGCCCCGGCGCGCAGCGCCTCCAGGGCGGCGTCGGCCTCGGCCAGCCCGGACAGCGCGACGATGCGCACCATCGGGTCGGCCCGGCGGATCGCCGCGATCGCCCGGGCGCCGCCGGGGGGCGGCATGTGCAGGTCGACGACGGCGACGTCCGCGTGGTGCCGGCGCACCAGCGCCGCACCGGCGGAGGCGTCGTCCGTCGTGCCCACGACGCGGACCCGGCCACCGCTCTCCGGGGGGAGCAGCAGCTCCAGGCCCCGGCTGAACAACGGGTGGTCGTCGATGACGACCACGTCCACGGGGGGACGGTGCTCAGCTCCGGCTCCGGGTCCCTCCACGTCACTCCCCTCCGGTCGACCGCGCCCGGCGCGGCTGACCGGGGGGCAACCCCGGAGGTGCCCGTGACCCTCGCTGCCGACACACGACCCGCGTCACTCCCCGCCCTGGTCACCGACCTGGTCCGGGTGGTGCGCAGCCACCTGCCCACGCCCGGCCAGGAGGCGGTGAGCACCGGCGACGCGCTGGTGCGCGCGCTCTGCCACGACATGCGCAGCCCCCTGGCCGCGCTGGAGTCGGTGCTCGACCGGCTGGACGGCGACGCCGCCGGCCGCACCGAGCTGCTCCAGCTGGCCCGGGACCAGGCCCACCACCTGTCCTCCATGCTGCGCACCGCGAACGCCACCGCCGGGGCCCCCGAGCGGCGCGGGGTGCGTCGGCTGGCCGAGGTGATCCGGGCGTCCGTCGGCGCCTCGGGCCTGCCCGAACACCAGTTGCGGCTGGAGCTGGCGCCGGACGCCGGGGACGTCGCGGTCGCCGACGCCCGGGTGCAGCGGATCCTCACCAACCTGCTGGAGAACGCCCACCGGCACGGCGGGGGCGAGGAGGTCCGGCTCGTCGTCCGCCGAACCCGCGGCTGGGTCGAGCTGGCGCTGACCCAGCATGGCGTGCCGGCCGAGCGCGTGCTCGGGCACCTCAGCCGGCCCACGCCCCCGGTCGACCTGACCGGACTGGGGCTGTGGTCGGTGCAGCGGCAGACCCGGGAGCTGGGTGGTCGGCTGGCCTGGTGCCGCGCCGAGGACGGCGCCTTCACCCTGGTGGTGCGCCTCCCCGACCGCTGACCAGGTCGGCCCCTGAGGGCCACCGGACGGCACGGGGGTGTCACCGGGCGGGGGCATCTGGAGTGTGTCGCCCCGAACGGGGCGGACGGCGAACGGCTCGACCAGAGGAGACGCCCGTGTTCACGCACACCCACGCCCTGCAGTACGAGGCCAAGCCCGACGGCCCGGACCCGGACTTCGCGCGCAAGCTCCAGGAGATCCTGGGCGGTCAGTGGGGCGAGATGACCGTCGCCATGCAGTACCTGCTGCAGGGCTGGAACTGCCGGCTGCCCGGCAAGTACAAGGACATGCTGCTGGCCATCGGCACCGAGGAGCTGGCCCACGTCGAGATGATCGTGACGATGATCGACCGGCTGCTGGACCACGTCCCGCTGAAGCCGGACTCGGCCGACCGCACCAAGGAAGCGGCTGCCGGCTACGGGCAGCACAACCCGCAGCACGCGATCGTCAACGGCGCCGGCGCCTACTACCGCGACAGCATGGGCCTGCCGTGGAGCGGTGGCTACGTGACCGCGAGCGGCAACCTGATGGCGGACTTCCACTACAACGCCACCGCCGAGATGCAGGGTCGTCTGCAGGCCGCCCGCCTGTTCAACATGACCGACGACCACGGCGTCAAGGACATGCTGCGGTTCAACCTGGCCCGTGACCACATGCACCAGATGCAGTGGCTCGCCGCCATCGAGGAGCTCAAGTCCGACGGGATCGAGGGCATCCCGGTGCCCGAGGCGTTCCCGATGGACGAGGAGCTCCCCGAGTTCGCCTACACCTTCATCGACGCCTCCGACGGCCCCGACGCGGCCAACGGCCGCTGGGCCAACGGGCCGGCGCTGGACGGCACGGACAACCAGCTCCGCGCGGCCCCGATCGCGGCCAACGCCGATGCGCCGATCCTGCCCCCGGGTGACCCGCGGCTGTACCCGACGCCGCAGACGAAGATGAACACGCTGATCCAGAAGGCGAAGGACGCCCTGAAGTAAGGCGTCCCCTCGCGCCGCCGCCGTGCCGGCGCCCCGACCCGCCTCCGGGCGGAGCGGGGCGCCGGCCGGCGGGCGCCCGACCTGCTGGAGGTCCCCGTGCACATGTCCGTGCCCACCCCGCACCTGCCGGCCGTCCACCTGCCCACGTTGCGCCTCCCCACCCGGGTCACCGCCGCGTCGGCGCTGCTGACGGCCGTCTACCTCGCCGCCCTGGCCGTGGCGCTGGCCGCCCCGGCCGAGCAGGCCCTGGCCGGCGGCCTCGTGCTCGCCGGGCTGGTCGGCCGCTGGGCCGTCCGCCGGCGCCGGTCCGTGGTCGCGGCGGTCCCCGTCGCCCGGGACGCCGTCGACACCGCGCTGCCGGCGTCACCGCTGGTCGAGGAGCCCGCTCGCGCCACCGCCTGAACCACCGGGCCGCCGTCCGCACCGCCGGCGCCCGTGACCACACGAGGCCCGCCCCCTGTCGGGGACGGGCCTCGTGTCAGCGCAACGTGCTGGAACGGCCCTCCTGCAGGGTCCCGCCGCGAGCCTGCGAGTGGTGGGGGGCAGGAGGGTCCTTCCTCAGTGCGCGACCGCCTTCTCCGCGCCGATGCCGGTCAGCGACCGGACCTCGAGCTCGGCGTACTTGTCGACGTCCGGCTTCTCCTTCGAGACCTTCGTGCCCAGCCAGCCCAGGAAGAACGACAGCGGGATGGAGACCAGACCCGGGTTCCGCAGCGGGAACCACGCGATGTCGAAGTTGGAGAACATCGCCGTCTCCGACCCCGAGACCACCGGCGAGAAGATGATCAGGCCGATGCAGACGATCAGCCCGCCGTAGATCGACCACAGCGCGCCCTGGGTGGTGAAGTTCTTCCAGAAGAGCGTGTAGAGGATGGTCGGCAGGTTGGCCGAGGCCGCCACCGCGAACGCCAGCGCCACCAGGAAGGCGATGTTGATCCCGGCCTGCAGTGCCAGGATGCCCAGCCCGATGGAGATCGCGCCGATGACGAGGGCGGTGATCCGGGCGACCCGGACCTCCGCGTTCGCCGCCACCTGGCCCTTCTTCAGCACCGATGCGTAGACGTCGTGGGCGAAGGAGGCCGACGCGGTGATGGTCAGCCCGGCCACGACCGCGAGGATCGTGGCGAAGGCGACGCCCGCGATGATGCCCAGCAGCACCGTGCCGCCGAGCTCGAACGCGAGCAGCGGAGCCGCCGCGTTCACCCCACCGGGCGCCGCGAGGATCGCCTCGGAGCCCACGAGGGCGCCGGCGCCGTAGCCGATGACCAGGCTGAACAGGTAGAAGGCGCCGATCAGCCAGATGGCCCAGACGACGGACTTCCGGGCGTCCTTGGCGGTGGGCACCGTGTAGAAGCGCATCAGCACGTGCGGCAGGCCGGCGGTGCCGAGGACCAGGGCCAGCGCGAGGCTGATGAAGTCCAGCCGGGTGGCGTTCGACGCCCCGTATTGGGCCCCGGGCTCCAGCACCTGCTGCCCTTCCGAGGACACCGCCCCGCCCAGCAGCGCGGAGAAGTTGAAGCCGTACTCGGCGAGCACCCAGATCGTCATCACGAGCGCACCGGCGATGAGCAGCGTCGCCTTGATCATCTGCACGTAGGTGGTGCCGCGCATGCCGCCGACCAGCACGTAGAAGATCATCAACGCGCCGACGACGACCACCACCAGGGCCTCGGCGGCGGCGCCGCTGACGCCCAGCAGCAGGGCGACCAGGCCCCCGGCACCGGCCATCTGGGCCAGCAGGTAGAAGAGCGAGACGAACAGGGTGGAGATGGCGGCGGCGGTGCGCACCGGCCCCTGCCGCATCCGGAACGCCAGGACGTCGGCCATGGTGAACCGGGCCGTGTTGCGCATCAGCTCCGCGACCAGCAGGAGCGCCACCAGCCAGGCGACGAGGAAGCCGATCGAGTAGAGGAAGCCGTCGTAGCCGTAGATGGCGATGGCGCCGGCGATGCCGAGGAACGAGGCCGCCGACAGGTAGTCACCGGCGATCGCCAGGCCGTTCTGGGTGCCGGTGATGTTGCGGCCCGCGGCGTAGTAGTCGGCCGCGCTCTTGTTGGTCCGGCTGGCGCGGAAGGTGATGAACAGGGTCACCAGCACGAATGCGCCGAAGATGGAGATGTTGATCGCCGGCTCGCCGATCGTCGCGCTCTCGGCGGCGAACACGTCAGCCACGGGGGGTCTCCTCGGTGCGGGGGGCGGCGAACTCGTGGGCCTCGAGACGGGTGCGCATCTCGTCGGAGATGGGGTCGGTGTTCTTGCTCGCGTGCCGCACGTAGAGCTGGGTGATCAGGAAGGTGCTCACGAACTGGCCCAGCCCCAGCAGGATGCCGAGGTTCACGTTGCCGAACACCTGGGTGGACATGAAGTCACCGGCGTACGTGGAGAGCAGGACGAACAGGGCGTACCAGACCAGGAAGGCGACCGTCATGGGGACGGCGAAGCTGCGGAAGCGGCGCCGTAGCTCGGTGAACTCCGGGGAGTCCTGCGCTTGGCGGTACTCCTCCGCGGTCAGCAACCTGCGGTCGTTCGGTGCGGTCACGGGCACACCTCTCTGTGCATCGCCTGAGTCGTGATCGCGGTCACCATAGGCTGATCGCCCTCCGCATGGAAAAGATCACATGGCGACACGTTGCGGAAAAGTTGCGAGAACGTCCGCAACGGCCACAGAACTCCACCCGGGTGCAACGCCGGGGTAACCCGCCCCTGCTGACATGAGCACATGGCGTTCTCCTGGGCTGGCGGAACTCGGGGCACGGACGCGCGGACCACGCCGGGGACGGCCGGAGACGGCGCCGGCTGGTACCCGGTGGCACGCTCGTCCGACGTCGGGACGACGCCGCTGCCGGTGGGCGCGGGCGGCCGGCCGTACGTCGTCGTCCGACTGGCGCCCGGCGCGGAGGTCACCGCCGTGGGCGCCCGCTGCCCGCACCGGCTGGTGCCGCTGACCACTGCGACCGTCGTCGACGGCCGGCTGCGGTGCGGGTACCACGGCTGGGAGTTCAACGCCGAGGGCCGCTGCACCCTCATCCCCGCGCTCGGCCCGCAGGGCACGCCCCCGCCGCGCGCGGACCTCGCGGTGCCGTGGGCGGTCGAGGAACGCGACGGCTGGGTGTGGCTGGCCCCCGACCGCACGACGGCCGCCCGGCCGCCCCGGGCCGGCGGCTCGCGCCCGGCGCCCGATCCGGAGCAGGTGCCCGAACTGCCCGAGCCGACCGGTCCGGTGTTCGGCAACCTCGACCCGGCACTGGAGCACGCCTGGCACCCGATCGCACTGGCCGGCGAGCTGCGGGAAGGCGGGTACGTGCAGGTACGGCTCCTGGGGCGGAACTGGACCGTGCACCGGCGCGGCAGCGAGCTGCACGCCGAGCCGCCGGCGTGGGCCGTGGCCGAGCGCCTCGGGCTGATCTGGCTGGCCCCCGACGAGCCGCTGGACCGGCCACTGCCCGTGCCCGAGGCCACCGACCCACGGTTCACCGCCGCCTGGCTCCCCCCGGCCCGGACCTCGGCGCCGGCCGGCCCGCTGCTCGACGCCTTCGTCGACGTCGCGCACGTGCCGTTCGTGCACGCCACGGCAGCCGGCCTCGACGCGGAGGTGCCCGACCAGCCGGTCGTCCGGGAGCCCGGCGGGTTCTGCAGCAGTCAGGAGCGGGCCGTCGCGGACGGCGTGCTGCAGGCCACCTACGTGCACCGGGTCCCGTTCCAGCTGCTGCTGCGGCTCACCCCGCCCGACGGCACGGGGACGACCGTGGTCACGCTGCTGCAGCCGGAGGACGCCGACTCGACCCGGGTCTTCACCTGCCTCTTCCTCGCCGGCACCGACGGACGGCCGCTGCCGGCCGAGGTGGTCGCGGCCGAGGTGGCCGCCGAGCAGGCGGCGCTGGCCGAGGACCTCCACCTGGTGGCGGGCACCGCCACCACGGGCCTGCCGTTGCTGCTGCGCGACGAGCTGCACGTGCGCTCCGACCGGCTGGGCGTTGCGCTGCGCCGGGCTCTGGCCGACTTCGTGGCCGAGTGCGCCGCCCTGGACCGGGCCGCCGAACTGGAGCACCGCGCGAGCGCCTGACCTCCGCCGCCGCCGCCGGTGCGCTTGGATGACGCCGTGACCGAGGTGGGCCCGTTCGAGCGGGGGACCGATGGCCCGCGGGTGATCCTGGTCGGCGTCGACGGGTCGCCGACGTCGCTGCGGGCGGCGTCGTACGCGGCGGGGCTCGCCCGACGGCAACGGTCCCGGCTCATCGCGGTCTTCGTGACCGAGGCGGTGCCGACGATGGCGGGCTGGGTGCCGACCGCGCAGGCGCTGGTCCGGGACGCGGCGGCGGAGGTGGACGCCGAGCTGCGAGCCGAACTGGGGCGGGCGGCCGAGCAGCTCGGGGTGGACGCGGAGTACCGCACCGCGCACGGCGACCCGGTCACCGAGCTGACCCGGATCGCCGACCAGCTGCTGGCCGACGCCGTCGTCGTCGGCGCGTCGGAGCAGGCCGGGCACCGGGTGGTCGGCTCGGTCGCGGTGCGGCTCGTGCGCCTGGGCCGCTGGCCGGTGACGGTCGTCCCGTGACGCGGGCGTGAGCATCGCAGCGAGCGCCAGCGAGTGAGGAGCGGAGCGCGCGCGGAACGGGACCAGAGCGGTCGTCCCGTGACGCGGGCGTGAGCATCGCAGCGAGCGCCAGCGAGTGAGGAGCGGAGCGCGCGCGGAACGGGACCAGAGCGGTCGTCCCGTGACGCGGGCGTGAGCATCGCAGCGAGCGCCAGC
>NZ_JBJGZY010000015.1:0-103004 GCF_054050755.1 Modestobacter sp. SYSU DS0511 | reverse complement strand
CCCCGCCCCCCCCCCCCCGCCCCCCCCCCCCCCCCCCCCCCCCCCCCCCCCCCCCCCCCCCCCCCCCCCCCCCCCCCCCCCCCGCGGGCCGCTGCTCGGGAGCCTGCTGCGCTGGCTGCCCGGCCGGGCGGGCCGTCGGCGCGGGGCGGTCGCCGAGGTCGGGCAGCTGCTCCAGGAGCGTGCGCACGTCGGTGAGCCGCTCGGCGAGCTCGTCCCGGACCGCCCGGATGGCGGCCGCGGAGGCCTCCGCCTCGGTGACGGTGCGGTGCGCGTGCTCGTCGGCGGCGGCCACGCGCTGCTGGGCGGCGGCCACGGAGTCGCGCTCACGCTCCTCCTCCAGCCGGGCGGCCTCGGTGCGCCGGATGCGCATCGCGATCTCGAAGTCCTCCTCCGCCTTGGTGCGGCGGGCCTGCGAGTCGGCGTCGAGGCGGGCGACCCGCTCCTGCGCCTTGGTGACCAGCTCGTCGGCGCGGGCCTGGGCCTTCACCGCGACCTGCTCGGCGTGCGCCCGGGCCTCGGCGACGAGCCGCTCGGCCTCGGCCCGGCTGGCGGCCGACCGTTCCCCGAGCGCCCGCTCCTCCCCGGTGATCCGCTCGCGCACCGCCTCGGCCTCGGCGGCGACCGCCGCCTGCAGCTGCGCGGCGTCCTCCTGGGCGGCCCGGCGGATCTCCGCGGCCTCCTCCTCGGCCAGCCGCAGCATGTTCGAGATGCGCTCGCCCATGTTCTCGAACGTGGGCGCACTGGCGCTCGCGGCCCGGCGGCGCAGCTGCTCCACCTCGCCGTGCAGGGCCTGCAGCTGGCGGGCCAGGTCGGAGGAGCGCGCCACCGCGGCGTCCCGATCGGCGATGGCGACCCGCAGGTCGGCGTCCATCCCGGCGAGGGTCTCGTGGACCTGTTCGCGGTCGTAACCCTTGCGCACCACGTCGAAGCCGGGGCCGCCGTCGCGGAAGAAGTCGTCACGAGGGTCGCTCATGGGCGACATCCTCGCAGAGAACCGGCGCCGGGTCAGCGTGTCCCAGGCCGCTGCGCGGGCGGCTCCCGGGGAGCCCGGCCGGGGGCCGCGATCCGGGCCGGAGAGCCGCTCAGCGGTCGGCGGGGCCGCCGGCCGGCTCGACGAGCTCGACCAGCACGCCGCCGGCGTCCTTGGGGTGCACGAAGTTGACCCGGCTGCCGGCGGTGCCGCGGCGCGGCGAGTCGTACAGCAGGCGCAGTCCGCGGTCGCGCAGCGTCTGCGCGGCGGCCTCGACGTCGGTCACCCGGAAGGCCAGCTGCTGCAGGCCCGGGCCGGAGCGGCCGATGAACTTCGCGATCGTCGACTCGGGGGTGAGCGGGGCGAGCAGCTGGACCCGGGTCTCCCCGTCGCCGACGACGAGCATCGCCTCCCGGACGCCCTGCTCCTCGTTCGTCTCCTCGTGCACCGACCGCACGCCGAACGTGCCGGCGTAGAAGGCGACCGCCTCGTCCAGGTCGGGCACCGCGATGCCCACGTGGTCGATGGTGGTGAACATCCCGGCGGGCAGCCGGCTGTGCGCGTCGTCGGGCACGGCATCGGTCATGCCGGGCATCCTGCCGAAGGAGACGCCGGGGCCGTCGTCCGGGCCCTATCCTCGACGGGTCCCGCAGCGGTGCGGAAGGCCGCGCCGCGATCCCGGAGCAGGCCGCCAACGGCGGCGGCCGGAGCCACTGGAGGCCCCGATGAGCCAGCCCGCCCCCACCCGCTCGGTCATCGTCGGCGGCGCCCGCACGCCGATGGGCCGGCTGCTGGGTTCCCTCAAGGACTTCAGCGCCGCCGACCTCGGCGGCGTCGCCATCAAGGCGGCCCTCCAGCGCGCCGGGATCACCGGCGACCAGGTCGACTACGTGATCATGGGCCAGGTCGTCCAGGCCGGTGCCGGGCAGAACCCCGCCCGCCCGGCCGCGGTCGCCGGCGGCATCCCCATGTCGGTGCCCTCCTTCACGCTGAACAAGGTCTGCCTCTCCGGCATCGACGCCATCGCCCTGGCCGACCAGCTCATCCGGGCCGGTGAGTTCGACGTCGTGGTGGCCGGTGGCATGGAGTCGATGACCCGGGCGCCGCACCTGCTGCCCAGCTCGCGCACCGGCACGAAGTACGGCGACGCCGCGCTGGTCGACGCGATGGCGCACGACGGCCTCACCGACACCTTCGACCAGGTGGCGATGGGGGCGCTCACCGAGCAGGCCAACAGCCGCTACGGGCTGACCCGGGAGGAGCAGGACGCGTTCGCCGCCGCCAGCCACCAGAAGGCCGCGGCCGCGCAGAAGAACGGCCTGTTCGACGACGAGATCACCCCGGTGCTCATCCCGCAGCGCAAGGGCGACCCGATCGAGTTCCGCGAGGACGAGGGCATCCGCCCGGACACCACCGCGGAGAGCCTGGCCCGGCTCCGGCCGGCCTTCGCCCCCGACGGCACGATCACCGCGGCCTCGGCGTCGCAGATCTCCGACGGCGCCTGCGCGGTCGTGGTGATGTCCGCGGCCAGGGCCGCCGAGCTCGGCTGCACCGTGCTGGCCGAGATCGGCGCGCACGGCGTCGTCGCCGGCCCCGACGCCACGCTGCAGACCCAGCCGTCCCGGGCCATCGCCAAGGCGTGCGCCCGCGAGGGGATCGACCCGGCCACCCTGGACCTGGTCGAGCTGAACGAGGCCTTCGCCGCCGTCGGCATCGTCTCCACCCGTGAGCTGGGCATCGACCCGGAGCGGGTCAACCCCAACGGCGGGGCGATCGCGCTGGGCCACCCGGTCGGGATGAGCGGTGCCCGGATCGTGCTGCACCTGGCGCTGGAGCTCCGCCGCCGCGGCGGCGGGGTGGGCGCCGCCGCGTTGTGTGGCGGTGGCGGCCAGGGTGACGCGCTCATCCTCCGGGTCCCCGCCGCGGCGTGACCGAACCCGACCCGCTCGCCGTCCAGGCACCGGCCGCCGGCCCGGGACGGCGGGGCCGGCGGGCGGCCGACGTGCCGGCGCTGGTCGCGGGGGCCCGGGAGGGCGACGCCCGGTCGGTGGCGCGGCTGATCTCGCTGGTGGAGGACGCCAGCCCGCTGCTGCGCGACGTCGCGGCCGCGCTGGCGCCGCACACCGGCTCCGCCCGGGTCGTCGGTCTCACCGGACCGCCCGGGGTCGGCAAGTCGACGACGACCACGGCGCTGGTGCGGGCCTTCCGGGCGCGCGGTGAGCGGGTGGGGGTGCTCGCCGTCGACCCCTCCTCACCGTTCTCCGGCGGCGCGCTGCTCGGTGACCGGGTGCGGATGCAGGACCACGCCGGCGACCCCGGGGTGTTCATCCGGTCGATGGCCTCCCGCGGGCACCTGGGCGGGCTGGCGTGGGCCACCCCGCAGGCGCTGCGGGTGCTCGACGCGGCCGGCTGTGACGTCGTGCTGGTCGAGACGGTCGGGGTGGGCCAGTCGGAGCTGGAGGTCGCCTCGCTGGCCGACACCACGCTGGTGCTGCTCGCCCCGGGCATGGGCGACGGGATCCAGGCGGCCAAGGCCGGGATCCTCGAGGTCGCCGACGTCTTCGTGGTCAACAAGGCCGACCGGGACGGCGCGGACCAGACCGTCCGCGACCTCCGCGCGATGCTCTCCCTCGGCGGCCGGCACGCCGACGCCGGGGAGTGGCGGCCACCGATCGTGAAGACGGTGGCCAGCCGGGGCCAGCACTCCCGGGACGGGGACAGCGGGGTGGACGACGTGGTGGCCCGGCTCGACGAGCACGCCGCCTGGCTGGCGTCCTCGGGGCAGGGGCGCCGGCGCCGGGTCGCCCGGGCCGTCCGCGAGGTCGAGGCGATCGCCGTCGCCGGGCTGCGCGAGCGGATGGGGGACGTCGGCGGCGCAGCCGCGTTGCCGGCCCTGGCCGAGCGGGTCGTGGCGGGCGAGACCGACCCGTACCGCGCCGCGGACGAGCTCATCGCGCACCTGCAGGACCCGGCGGGCAGGATGGCTCCCGTGCAGAGGTCAGCCAGGTGAACGGGACCCCGGACGCGGTCGTCGTCGGAGCCGGCCCGAACGGGCTGGCCGCTGCCCTCCGCCTGGCCGCGGCCGGCCTCTCCGTGCGCGTGGTGGAGCGCGGCGAGCAGCCCGGCGGCGGGCTGCGCACCGAGGAGGTGACGCTGCCCGGCTACCGGCACGACATCTGCTCCACGGTGCACCCGATGGCGGCCAGCGCGCCGTTCTTCACCGAGTTCGACCTGGCCTCCCGCGGGGTCCGGCTGCTGCAGCCGGAGGTCAACTTCGCCCACCCGCTGGACGGCGGCCGGGCCGCGCTCTCGGTGCACGACCTGGACCGGACGGCCGAGTCGCTCGGCCGGGACGCCGCGGCCTACCGGCGGCTGTTCGGGCCCCTGCTGCGGCACGCGGACGACATCGTCGACTTCTTCCTGACCTCGGCCTTCCGCCGGCTGCCGGTGCGCGGCGCGCCGGCGATCGCCGCCTTCGGCCTGCAGGGGCTGCCGAACATCGAGTTCCTGGCGAACCGCTGCTTCGCCGACGACGAGGCGAAGGCGCTGGTCACCGGCGCCGCGGCGCACGGGATGCTCGACCTCACCCGGCCGCTGACCGCGGCGCTGGGCATGTTCCTCGGGATGCTCTCCCACCACCAGGGGTGGCCGGTGGTCCAGGGCGGGTCCCAGGTGCTCTCCGACGCCATGGTCACCGCGCTCGAGCAGCAGGGCGGTGAGGTCGTCACCGGGCACGAGGTCACCGACCTGCGCGAGTTCGCGGGGGTGCCCGCCGTCCTGCTGGACACCTCGCCGGGGGCCTTCGTGGCGATGGCCGGCAACGGCGTCACCGACGGGTACCGGCGCTGGGTGCACCGGTACCGGCACGGGCCCGGGGTGTTCAAGGTCGACTGGGCGCTGTCCGAGCCGGTGCCGTGGACCAACCCCGACGTCCGGCGGGCCGGCACCGTGCACGTCGCCGGCACCATGGCGGAGACGATCGCGGGGGAGGCGGCCCCGGCCGGCGGGCGGATCACCGACCGGCCCTACGTGCTGGCCGTGCAGCCGACCGTCGTCGACCCCTCCCGCGCGCCGGAGGGCGGGCACGTCTTCTGGGCGTACGTGCACGTGCCGCACGGGTCGACGGTGGACATGACCGAGGCGATCGAGGCCCAGATCGAACGCTTCGCACCCGGCTTCCGCGACACGATCCTGGCGCGGCACACCATGCACGCCGGGGAGATGGAGCACTGGAACCCCAACGACGTCGGCGGCGACATCTCCAACGGCGAGGCGTCACTGCGGCAGATGCTGTTCCGCCCGGTGCCCCGCTGGAACACGTACAAGACGCCGATGGCCGGGGTCTACCTCGCCGGTGCGGCCACCCCGCCCGGGCCGGCCGTGCACGGTCACTGCGGCGACAACGCGGCCCGGGTGGCGCTCCGTGAGGTGTTCGGCATCCGCCGCGCGCCGGAGCTGCGCCCCGCTCCTCCCGCCTGACCCGTTCGCCGGGTGTCGACTCGTCGACAGGTCGACGGGTCGACGGGGGCGGTCGGCGGCCGGAACTACGCTCTGCGGTCATGGTCCGACCCCTGGGGCTGCCCTTCGACCCGATCGAGCGCGCGGCGGAGACCTGGGCGGAGCGCTTCGGCCCGGCGGCCTCGATGCGTGCGGCGACGTCGGTGTTCCGGGTGCAGCAGATCCTGCTCGCCCGATTCGACGAGGCGCTGCGCCCGCACCGGCTGACCTTCGCCCGCTACGAGGTGCTGGTGCTGCTCACCTTCTCCCGCACCGGTCAGCTGCCGCTGAAGGTGATCGGCAGCCGGCTGATGGTGCACCCCACCAGCGTCACCAACGCGATCGAGCGGCTGGTCGCCGCCGGCTACGTCGAGCGGCGCCCCAACCCGACCGACGGCCGGGGGGTGCTGGCGGCGATCACCGACGCCGGCCGGGAGGTCGTCCCGCCGGCCACCGAGGCGCTCACCGGTCAGGACTTCGGCCTGGCCGGCCTGCCCGAGCACGAGCTGGACACCTTGTTCGCCATCCTCAAGAAGGTGCGGCTGGGCGCCGGCGACGTCGCGCCGGACTGACCGGGCCGCGGACGCTGGCCGCAGATGCTAGGACGTCCTAGCATCTGGTCATGACCGAGCCCGCGGGCAGCGAGGCCCGCCAGCGCTGGCAGCAGCGGTACGACGCGGCGCTGGCCGCCGGGCGGGTCCGGGCGGCCGACTTCACCACGCTCTCGGGGGTGACCGTCGACCCGGCCTACGGGCCCGCCGACGAGCGCACCGTCCCCGGGTTCGAGCGGATCGGCTGGCCGGGGGAGTTCCCGTTCACCCGAGGGCTGCACCCCACCGGCTACCGCGGCCGGCTCTGGACGATCCGCCAGTTCGCCGGGTTCGGCAACGCCCGGCAGACCAACGAGCGGTTCCGGTCGCTGCTGGCCGCCGGCGGTGGCGGGCTGTCGGTCGCCTTCGACATGCCGACGCTGATGGGCCGGGACTCCGACGACCCCCGCGCGCTCGGCGAGGTGGGCCACTGCGGGGTCGCGGTCGACTCCGCGGCCGACATGGACGTGCTGTTCGACGGCATCCCGCTGCAGGACACCACGACGTCGATGACCATCAGCGGCCCGGCCGTCCCGGTGTTCTGCATGTACCTGGTCGCCGCCGAGCGCCAGGGGGCGGACGTGTCGACGCTGGACGGCACGCTGCAGACCGACATCTTCAAGGAGTACACGGCGCAGAAGGAGTGGCTGTTCGCCCCCGGACCGCACCTGCGGCTCATCGGCGACCTGATGGAGTTCTGCGCCGCCGAGCTCCCCGCCTACAAGCCGGTCTCGGTGTCCGGGTACCACATCCGGGAGGCCGGTTCCACGGCTGCGCAGGAGCTCGCCTACACGCTGGCCGACGGCTTCGGCTACGTCGAGCTGGGGCTCTCCCGGGGGCTGGACGTCGACGTGTTCGCGCCGGGGCTGTCGTTCTTCTTCGATGCGCACATCGACTTCTTCGAGGAAATCGCCAAGTTCCGGGCCGCCCGGCGGATCTGGGCGCGCTGGCTGCGCGACGTCTACGGCGCCCGGACGGCGCGGGCCCAGCAGCTGCGCTTCCACACCCAGACCGCCGGGGTCTCGCTGACCGCCCAGCAGCCGGAGAACAACATCGTGCGGACGGCGGTCGAGGCGCTCGCCGCGGTGCTCGGCGGCACCAACTCGCTGCACACCAACGCCCTCGACGAGGTGCTCGCGCTGCCCAGCGCCAAGGCGGCGCAGATCGCGCTGCGCACCCAGCAGGTGCTCGCCGAGGAGACCGGGGTGGCGAACGTGGCCGACCCGCTCGGCGGCTCCTGGTACGTCGAGGCGCTCACCGACGAGCTGGAGCGCCAGGCGGAGGAGGTGTTCGCCCGGATCCGCGAGATGGGCTCCGACGGCTCGATGACCAGCGGCATCCTGCGCGGCATCGAGGACGGCTGGTTCACCGGGGAGATCGCCGAGGCGGCGTTCACCTACCAGCGGGCCCTGGAGAAGGGCGAGAAGAAGGTGGTCGGGGTGAACACCCTGACCGACTCGGTGCAGGACGGCGACCGGCTGGAGGTGCTGCGGGTCGGCCACCAGGTCGAGCTCGACCAGCGGGCCGAGCTGGCCACCCGGCGGCAGGCCCGCGACGACGCGGCCGCCCGGGCCGCGGTGGCCAGGATGGTCGAGGTGGCCCGCACCGACCAGAACATGGTGCCGGCGATGCTCGACGCCGCCCGGGCCGAGGCCACCCTCGGCGAGATCTGCGACGCCCTCCGCGCCGAGTGGGGCACCTACGCCGAACCGGCGAGGTTCTGAGCCCGCACGCGGCCGACATCCCACCTGGTCGACGACCGGGTGCATGGGGTGACAATGGGTCCATGCAGCCGAACCGCCCTGCTCGTCCCGCCGCCCCGCGCGACCCCCGCGCCGCCGCCCAGCAGGCGCAGATGGCCGCCTCCCTGGCCGGTGCCGTCGACCTCGCCGCGGTCAAGGCGCGCAGCGAGGCGGCGGCCCGGGCGCAGGCCGCGCCGCCCCCGTCGGCGAGCGCGCCGGCCGGCGCCCCGGGCAGCGCCGTCGTCGACGTCACCGAGGACACCTTCCAGTCCGAGGTCCTCGACCGCTCCTTCCAGGTGCCGGTCGTGCTCGACCTGTGGGCCGAGTGGTGCGGCCCCTGCAAGCAGCTGTCGCCGGTGCTGGAGAAGCTGGCCACCGAGGGCGCCGGCTCGTGGGTGCTGGCCAAGGTCGACGTCGACGCCAACCCGGCGCTCGCCCAGGGGCTGCGGGTGCAGGGCATCCCGGCGGTCAAGGCGGTGTGGCAGGGCCAGCTGGTCGCCGAGTTCACCGGGGCCATCCCGGAGGAGCAGGCCCGCCAGTTCGTCACCGAGCTGGTCGCCGCCACCACCGGGGGCGCGGTGCCCGGCGCCGAGGGTGAGCCGGCCGAGCCGGAGGACCCGCGGCTGGACGAGGCCGAGGCCGCGCTGGACCGTGGTGACCTGACCGCCGCCGAGGCCGCCTACCAGGCGATCCTCGACGCCGAGCCCGAGCACCCCGTCGCCGGGCTCGCGCTGCGCCAGGTGCAGCTGTTCCGCCGGGCCGAGGAGGCCGGGCCGGAGGCGCTCAACGCCGCCGACGCCGCACCCGACGACGTCGCCGCGCAGACCCGCGCCGCCGACCTGCTGCTCGGCACCGGCAACGTGGAGGCCGCGTTCGACCGGCTGCTGGACGTCATCCGCCGCACCGCCGGTGAGGACCGCGACCTGGCCCGCAAGCACCTGGTCGAGCTGTTCGGCGTCGTCGGCGACGACGATCCCCGGGTCGGCGCCGCCCGCCGCGCGCTCACCCTCGCCCTCTACTGATCGGTTCCGGTTGGATCAGGTGACCTGACCAGAATCCGTCCTCCCGCACCGATGCTGGTGCGGGAGGACAGCCGTTGATCAGGTCACCTGATCACTCCGTGAGCGGAGGGGCGCGGCTCAGCTACCGAGGCCGCAGGCGGTCGGGCCTTCGAACACCCCGGCGCGGAAGACGTCGACCAGCTGGAAGCCGGTCAGCCCGACGTCGGCGATGACCTCGGGGTCGTCGCTGTACTCGAGCAGGAACGAGACGCTCTCGTCGGCATCGCCGGGGGAGATCCGGATGCTGGGCACCTCCTCCTCGAGCGCCGCCGCGGTGAAGGCCCCGGCCAGGCACACGGAGGAGCGGACCGCCTCCTGGTCGTCGGTCGACAGCCCGAGCTGGTCGCGCACCGCCAGGCCGTACGGCACGGCGACGGCGGTGAGCACGGCGTAGTCGCCCAGGTCGTCGTAGAGCGGCCGGGTGAGGTCGGCCTCGTCGAAGGCGACGGTGCCCTCCGCCGGGCAGTAGACCAGGTCGCCCTCGGGCCGGCTCCCGGCGCAGCCGGGCGCCGTCCGGGTGAACGGCTGCAGCTCGGGGGCTCGGAACTCCTCCCCGCGGGAGTCGAGGACCGCCGTCCAGAACTCCGGGAAGGACGTGGCGATCAGGCTCTGCACGTCGGCGTAGGGCGCGTCGCCCCCGGTGAGCAGGTCCTGGTCGGAGAACTCGCGCTGGGTGTACGGGCGGTCGGGGCCGAAGGCGTCCCGGCAGGCCGTCGGGCCGTCGTCGAAGCCCTGCTGGAAGGCCGAGACCCGGTCGAAGTACGAGCCGTGGGCCTCGCCGGCGTCGAGCCCGGTACCGACCGGGTCGCGCAGCAGCAGGTAGCCGCGCAGCACGTCGTCCAGCTCCGCCGGCCGGATCGAGTTGTGCGGTGCCTCCCCGTCGGCGACCCACCGGGTCCAGGCCCCGGCGAAGCAGTCGGCCTGGGTCTCGATCGCGATGGAGGCCTGGACCGGGTAGCCCACGCGGCCCTGCACGGCGTGGCCGAACTCGTGGGCCATCACCAGCGCCGGGATGAAGCGCCCGTAGCCCTCGGACCCACCGGTGCCGAAGGCCAGCTCGCCGAGGAACGCCCGGTCGTACTGGATGGCGTCCCCGTTGGGGTACTGCTGGCTGGGCCCGCAGTAGAAGGCGTTGTCCTCGACCGCCTCGGGGGGCTCGCCGCAGCCGATCTCGCCCCCGGGGTAGGCGGTGGGGTCGATGTCGGCGGGGTCGACGGAGTAGTAGCCACCGGTCAGCGGTGGGAACTGCTGCTGGTAGACCGGGCCGAACTGGTCGGCCCACCAGGTGTTCAGGTCGGCCAGCGCGTTGCGGGCGAGGCGGTCGACGTCGGAGTCGACGGCCCCGATGATCGGGAACTCCTCCGGGTCGACGTCGCCGCGCACGTCGACCAGCGGGGTCGCCGAGCCCTCGATGAAGGTGACCGCACACCCGCTCAGCGCCGTGGTCCCGAGCGTCGCGGCCAGCGCGAGGCCGGCGAGCCGGCGCGAGGAGATGGGCATCGGCTCCCTGTCGTACGGGCCACCGGGCCGGTGGCGGTCACCCCGCGGGACGGCGGAGGTGGCGACGGCCCCGCGGGACCGTCGCCACCTCCGGGTCACTCCTGGGTACCGGCCTGCGCCGGCTCCAGCCCGGTGCCCGGCCCCTCGGCGGCACCGGAGGCCTCGGCGGCGGCGATCTGCGCCTGGTCGGCCGGGGCGCCGGAGTCGGGCAGCTCGGGCTCGGGGCCCTCGTGCACGAGCCACACGGTGGCCAGCGGCGGAGCGGTGAGCGTCGCCGACCACGGCTGCCCGTGCCAGGCCTCGGCCACGGCGTCGACGCCGCCGAGGTTGCCCACGCCGGAGCCGCCGTAGCCCTCCGAGTCGGTGTTGACCAGCTCGCGCCAGCGGCCACCCCTCGGCAGCCCGATCCGGTACTCGTGGTGCGGGGTGCCGGAGAAGTTGGCGACGCAGGCCAGCACCTGGCCGTCCTTGCCGTAGCGCAGGAAGGTCAGCGTGTTGCCGCCGGCGTCGTTGGCGTCGATCCACTGGAAGCCGGCCGGGTCGACGTCCTGGGACCACAGTGCCTCGGTCTCCTTGTAGACCGTGTTGAGGTCGCGGACGAGGTCCAGCACGCCCCGGTGTGCTGGGTCGTCGAGGTGCCACCAGTCCAGCGAGCGGCTCTCCGCCCACTCCGAGAGCTGGCCGAACTCCGAGCCCATGAAGAGCAGCTGCTTGCCCGGGTGGGCCCACATGTAGCCCAGGTAGGCGCGCAGGTTGGCCAGCTGCTGCCAGCGGTCCCCGGGCATCTTCCGCAGCAGCGACCCCTTGCCGTACACGACCTCGTCGTGGCTGATCGGCAGGACGTAGTTCTCCGAGAACGCGTAGACCAGGGAGAACGTCAGCTGGCCGTGGTGGTAGCTGCGGTACACCGGCTGGTTGGCCATGTAGCCCAACGAGTCGTGCATCCAGCCCATGTTCCACTTGAAGCCGAAGCCCAGGCCGCCGAGGTAGGTGGGCCGGGTGACGCCCGGCCAGGCGGTCGACTCCTCGGCGATCGTCACGACGCCGGGCACCTCGCGGTACACGGTCGCGTTCATCTCCTGCAGGAACGAGACCGCGTCCAGGTTCTCCCGGCCGCCGTACTGGTTGGGCGTCCACTCGCCGTCGTTGCGGGAGTAGTCCAGGTAGAGCATCGAGGCGACGGCGTCGACCCGGATGCCGTCGACGTGGAACTCCTGGGCCCAGAACAGCGCGTTGGCGACCAGGAAGTTGCGCACCTCGGGCCGGCCGAAGTCGAAGACGTAGGTGCCCCAGTCCGGCTGCTCACCGCGGCGCGGGTCGGCGTGCTCGTACAGCGCGGTGCCGTCGAAGCGGGCCAGCGCCCACTCGTCCTTCGGGAAGTGCGCCGGCACCCAGTCGACGATGACGCCGATGCCGGCCTGGTGCGCGCGGTCGATCAGGTAGCGCAGGTCGTCCGGGCTGCCGAAGCGTGAGGTGGGGGCGTAGTAGGAGGTGACCTGGTAGCCCCACGACCCACCGAAGGGGTGCTCGGCCAGCGGCATGAACTCCAGGTGGGTGAACCCGGCGTCCGTGACGTAGGCGACGAGCTCGTCGGCCATCTCGCGGTAGGACAGCCCCTGGCGCCACGAGCCGGCGTGCACCTCGTAGACGCTCATCGGCCGCTCGTGCCACCTGCCCTCGGCGCGCTGGGCCAGCCAGTCGCCGTCGCCCCACTCGTGCGTGGACTCGGTGACCACGGAGGCGTTCGACGGCGGCACCTCGGTGGCGAACGCCATCGGGTCGCTCTTCACCCGCCACTGCCCGTCGGCGCCGAGCACGTGGTAGCGGTAGCGGGTGCCCACCTGCACGCCCGGGACGAAGACCTCCCAGACCCCCGAGGAGCCCAGCGACCGCATCGGGTAGGCGCGCGCCTCCCAGTAGTCGAAGTCGCCGGTGACCTTCACGCCGCGGGCGTTCGGCGCCCAGACGGCGAAGGAGACGCCGTCGACCGGGCCGCCGGGGGTGTCGTAGTGCCGGACGTGCGCACCGAGCACGGTCCACAGCTTCTCGTGGCGGCCCTCGCGCAGCAGGTGCTGGTCGAGCTGGCCGAGCGTGGGCAGCCAGCGGTACGGGTCGTCGACGGTGTAGGTGTCGGTGCCGCCCTGCCCGTTGGGGTAGACGACCTCGATGCGGTAGTCACCCGGCTGCTGGGGCAGGCGGGCTTCGTAGATGCCACCGCCGTGCAGCTGGTGGGCCTCGTACCGGGTGCCGTCCTGGTCGACGACCACCACGGCCACGGCGTCCGGCCGCAGCGTGCGGACCGCCCAGCCCTCGGGCAGCCGGTGCGCACCGAGCACGCCGTGCGGGTCGTAGGACCAGCCTTCGACGACGGCGCGCAGCTCCTCCCCGGTGACCTCGCGGCCGGCCGGGGTGGCGTCCTCGGGCACCGACGTGCTCACCGGCGCCTGCCCGTCCGGCAGGGCTGCCACGAGCTCGGTGGCGGCCGGCTCCGGGACGTCGCCGGGGGCGGGCGGCAGGTCGGTGACCTCGCCGACGACCAGGTCGCCGGTCGCCGTCTCGGCCGTGGTGGCCTCGGCGTCGACGGTGTCCGGTGCGGGCTCCGTGCCGGATGCGGAGGCGGTCTCGGCCGGGGAGCTGCCGCCGGTGCCGGCGTGCTGGCCGTCCTCGGGCGCCTGCGGGGTGCTCGGCGCGGCAGGGTCGGGGCTCGGCGGCTCGGGCTGGGGGGCCGGGGGTGCGCTCGGGTCGCCGGGCTCGGCGATCGGGGCCGGGGCGACGACCGGGGCAGCGGTCACCTTCTTGGCGGCGGCCTTCCGGGTGCGCTTCGCCGGGGCGGCATCGCCCTCGGCGGCCGCACTCTCGACAGACGGGGCCGCCTTCTTCGTCGTCCGCTTGGCGGCCTTCTTCGCCGGCGGCGCCTCGCCGGCGGGCTCGGTCTGCTCACCGGCGCCGCCGGCTGCGGCGGCCGCCCGCTTGGCCGGGGTCTTCGCCGGGGCCTTCTTCGCCGGGGCCTTCTTGGCGGCGGCCTTGCGCGTGGTCTTCTTCGCCGGCTGCGCGGCGTCGGCCGGGTCGGTGTCGGTCGCGGCGGCCTCATGGACGGCGGCCGTCTTCTCCTCGACCCGGCGCATCAGCTCGTCCTTGCCGGCCGGCTCGGGGTCGGGGGAGCGCCCCTGCGTGTCCTCGGTGCTCATCGGTGTCTCCAGGTGCTTCTCGGTGGTCCGTGGTCGTCTCAGGCCGGGCCGTCCGGCGTCAGTCGCCGGAGGTCAGCCGGGACAACGAGCTCAGCGGGATCATCAACCAGTGCGGCCGGTTCCGCGCCTCGTAGACGCACTCGTAGACCGCCTTGTCCGCCTCGAACGCGCGAAGCAGGGCCGAGTCGGCCGACAGCGGCACCCCGCCGGCAGCGGAGTAGCCCGCGCAGAAGGCGGCCCGGTTCCGCTCGGCCCACTCCTGGGCGCGGTAGGCCCGCTGCGGGTCGTCGGGCTGCTCGACCAGCATGTGCCGGGCCGCGTAGTCGAAGCTGCGCAGCATGCCGGCGACGTCGCGCAGCGGGGTGTCCAGCTCGCGCCGGGCGGCCAGCGGCCGGGCCGGCTCGCCCTCGAAGTCCAGCACGATCCAGCCGCTGGTGGTGCGCAGCACCTGGCCCAGGTGCAGGTCGCCGTGCACCCGCTGGCGGGTGACCGGCTCCTCGCTGTCGGCCACCGCGGAGTAGAGCGTGCGCAGCCCGTCGGCGTGCTCGGCCAGGTCCGGGACGACGGCGAGGGCCGCCTCCAGCCGCTGGGTCATCTGCTCGCCGAGGGTGCGGTACCAGTCCCGGTCGGCCGGCTCGACCGGCAGCACCCGGGCGAGGTCGGCGTGCACCGAGGCGGTGGCCTCGCCCAGCCGCTCGCTCTCACCGGCGAAGTCCCCGCCCACCTCGTCGGCGTGCAGGTCGCCCTCGGCGTAGAGGTCGCGGACGCTGGAGGTGGCCAGCCGCCAGCCATCGCTGGCGTTGGGGACGAAGGTCTGCAGCATGGCCACGGTGGCCGGCTCGTCGCCGGGGGCGCCGTCGATCTCGATGTACCCGAGCAGCCCGGCGATGTGCGGGTTCTCCGCCCGGCGCAGGGCGTCGTGGATCTCGACGTCCGGGTTCAGCCCGGGCTCGAGCCGGCGGAACAGCTTGAGGATCGCCGTCTCGCCGTAGACCAGCGAGGTGTTGCTCTGCTCGGTGGAGACGATGTCGCCGGGCAGCCCCTCGGGGATGTGCGCGACCCCCGCCGGGTGGAAGTGCATGGGGCCCACGGTGGAGGCGGCCACCAGGTGGGTCAGCCACGGCACGGTGGCGTCCCGGTCGCGCATCGCGTCGTAGGCGTAGTTCTCCGTGCCGTTGGCGCCGGTCACCGCACCGATGAAGGCGCTGGACAGGTCCTCGGCCGGCGACTCGCGCCAGGAGAGGGGGACCAGGTAGGTCTCGGTCGCCCCGTCGGTGTAGGTGACCTGCACGCGGTGGACGGAGAGGACCGGGTCGGACTGGTCGAGGAAGAACCCCTCGTCACTGACCTCGGCCCACTCGCGGCCCTTGCCGCCGAACCAGCGCTGTCCCGGCATCCAGCCGGCCAGCAGGTCGGTCACTGCAGTCATCAGGCCTCTCCCTCACGGTCGGTGGTCGTGGCGGCCTCGCTGCCGAGACCCCCGCTGCCCGCCGGGGCGCCCTCGGAGACGAGACCGGAGTCCAGCAGGGACCGCGCGACGTTGCTGCTCGTCGTGCTCTCCCAGTCCTCCTCGTCCTCGGGTGTCGTGTCGACGGGCTTCTGCAGCTCGAACCAGTAGAAGCCGTGACCGCCCAGGGTCAGCATGTAGGGCAGCACCCCGATCTGGGGGAACTGCACGCGCCCGGTCAGCTCGACCGGGGTGTAGCCCTCGAAGCGCCGCAGGTCCAGCTCCACCGGCTGCGGGAACCGGGACAGGTTGTTCACGCAGAGCACGATGTCGTCGCCGAACTCGCGCACGAACGACAGCACGGTCGGGTTGCGGGAGCCGATCTCGGTGAAGCTGCCGACGCCGAAGGTCGGGTGCTGCTTGCGGATCGAGATCATCGTGCGGGTCCAGTGCAGCAGCGAGTTCGAGTTGCGGAGCTGGGCCTCGACGTTGGTCACCTGGAACCCGTAGACGGGGTCGGCGACCAGCGGCAGGTGCATGCGCTGCGGGTCGGCGGTGGAGAAGCCGCCGTTGCGGTCGGGGGTCCACTGCATGGGGGTGCGCACGCCGTCGCGGTCACCCAGCCAGATGTTGTCGCCCATGCCGATCTCGTCGCCGTAGTACATGACCGGCGACCCGGGCAGCGACATCAGCAGGGCGGTGAACAGCTCCAGGGTGTCCAGGTCGTTGTCCAGCAGCGGGGCCAGCCGGCGGCGGATGCCGATGTTGGCCTTCATCCGGGGGTCCTTGGCGTACTCGCCCCACATGTAGTCCCGCTCCTCGTCGGTGACCATCTCCAGGGTCAGCTCGTCGTGGTTGCGCAGGAAGACGCCCCACTGGCAGTTCTCCGGGATGGCCGGCGTCTGGGCCATGATCTCGGAGATCGGGAAGCGCTGTTCGCGCCGCACGGCCATGAACAGGCGCGGCATCACGGGGAAGTGGAACGCCATGTGGCACTCGTCGCCGTCCTCGCCGAAGTACTCGACGACGTCGGCCGGCCACTGGTTCGCCTCGCACAGCAGCACCCGGTCGGGGTACTCGGCGTCGACGACCTTGCGCAGCTTCTTGAGGAACTCGTGGGTGCGGGGGAGGTTCTCGCAGTTGGTCCCCTCCTCCTCGAACAGGTAGGGGACGGCGTCCAGCCGGAACCCGTCGACGCCGAGGTCCAGCCAGAACCGCAGGGCGTCGATGATCGCCTCCTGGACCTTCGGGTTCTCGAAGTTCAGGTCGGGCTGGTGGCTGAAGAACCGGTGCCAGAAGTACTGCTTGCGGACCGGGTCGAACGTCCAGTTCGAGCTCTCGGTGTCGACGAAGATGATCCGCGCGTCGGCGTAGCCGGTGTCGTCGTCGGCCCACACGTAGAAGTCGCCGTAGGGACCGTCCGGGTCGCTGCGGCTGGCCTGGAACCAGGGGTGCTGGTCCGAGGTGTGGTTCATGACGAAGTCGATGATCATCCGCATCCCACGCGAGTGGGCGGCCTCGATCAGCTCCTTGAAGTCCTCGATGTCGCCGAACTCCGGCAGCACCGCGGTGTAGTCGCTGACGTCGTAGCCGCCGTCGCGCAGCGGGGAGGAGAAGAACGGCGGCAGCCAGAGGCAGTCGACGCCGAGCCACTGCAGGTAGTCGAGCTTGCCGATCATGCCGCGCAGGTCGCCGATGCCGTCGGCGTTGCTGTCGGCGAAACCGCGGACCAGCACCTCGTAGAAGACGGCGCGCTTGAACCACTCGGGGTCGCTCCCCGGGGGAGGGAGGATCGACTGCTCGCCCGCGCCGGAGGTCGACTGGGCGGGGACGGGGAGGGTCATGGAACTCGGTCCTCGTTCGTTCTCGGGGGTGCTGGGCGGTGCGACGGCGCCGGCCGCGGCAGGTCCGGCGCCGTCGCGGGGTGAGGACGGTCGGGAGACCCGTCAGGGGGTCAGCGGGTCCACCGGTGCGGCCAGGCTGCGGTGCACGGTGAACACGTGGGCCGGCTCCCGGTAGGGGTCGAGCTCGACGTAGTTGTGCTGACCCCAGTCGTAGTGCGCGCCGGTGAGCTCGTCGGTGACGGAGAACCGGTCGGACCAGTCGAGCCCCAGGGCCGGCATGTCCAGTGACGTGGTGCCGATCTGGGTGTAGCTGCTGTTCAGCGAGACCACCACGAGCACCGCGTCGGGCGAGCCGGGGTCGGTCTTGGAGAAGCAGAGCAGGTTCTCGTTGTCGATGTGGTGGAACCGCAGCGTGCGCAGCTGCTGCAGCGCCGGGTGTGCCCGGCGGACCTCGTTGAGCCGGCGCAGGTAGGGCGCCAGCGTGCGGCCGCTGGCCTCGGCGCCGGCCCAGTCGCGGGGGCGCAGCTGGAACTTCTCGGTGTCCAGGTACTCCTCGCTGCCCGGGCGCAGGCCGACGTGCTCGAACAGCTCGTAGCCGGAGTAGACGCCCCAGGTGGGGCTCATCATCGACGCCAGCACCGCGCGGATCTTGAACATCGGCGGCCCGCCGACCTGCAGCGTCTCGTGCAGGATGTCCGGGGTGTTCACGAAGAAGTTCGGTCGCATGTAGTGCGAGCTGGCGGCCAGCTCGCGGCCGTACTCCTCCAGCTCCCACTTCTCCGTGCGCCAGGTGAAGTAGGTGTAGCTCTGGGTGAAGCCCAGCCGGGCGAGCTGGTGCATCATCGCCGGCCGGGTGAACGCCTCGGCGAGGAACAGCACGTCCGGGTCGGTCTTCTTGACCTCCCAGATGAGCCAGTGCCAGAAGTTCAGCGGCTTGGTGTGCGGGTTGTCGACCCGGAACACCCGCACCCCGGCGTCCATCCAGTGCCGCACCACCCGCAGCACCTCGGCGTAGATGCCCTCGGGGTCGTTGTCGAAGTTGATCGGGTAGATGTCCTGGTACTTCTTCGGCGGGTTCTCCGCGTAGGCGATCGTGCCGTCGGGCTTGGTGGTGAACCACTCCGGGTGCTCGCGCACCCACGGGTGGTCCGGCGCCGCCTGCAGGGCGAGGTCGAGCGCGACCTCCATGCCCAGCTCGCGGGTGCGGCCGACGAAGGCCTTGAAGTCGTCGAGGGTGCCCAGCTCGGGGTGGACGGCGTCGTGCCCGCCCTCGTCGCTGCCGATCGCCCAGGGGGAGCCGACGTCGTCCGGGGTCGCGACCAGGGTGTTGTTCTTCCCCTTGCGGTTGACCTTGCCGATCGGGTGGATCGGCGGCAGGTAGACCACGTCGAAGCCCATGTCGGCGATCGCCGGCAGCCGCTCGGCGGCCTGGGCGAACGTGCCGTGCGTGGGCCGGCCGCCGACGACGGGGCCCTCCGAGCGCGGGAAGAACTCGTACCAGGAGCCGTACAGCGCCCGCGGGCGGTCGACCCACAGCTCGTGGTCCTGCGTCGGGGTGACCAGCCGGCGCACGGGGTGCTCGTACAGGAACTGCTGGAGCGCCGGCGCGAACGCCGGGGCGATCCGGGCGGTGAGCTCACGGCCCTCGTCGCGGAGCGCGCCGACGGCGTCGTACAGCGCGGGGCGGTGCTCCTCGGAGACGGCGGCGGCGACCTCCTCGAGCAGCCGGGCGCCGGACTCCAGGTCGTTGGCGAGCTCGTCGGCGCCCTGGCCGGCCTCGACCTTGACCTCCACGTCGTGGTGCCAGGTGCTCAGCGGGTCGTCCCAGGCCTCGATCCGGAAGGTCCACAGGCCCTCCCGGTCGGGGACGACCGTGGCGGCCCAGCGGTCGGGCTCGGGCCCGAACTTCCGCATCCGGGTCAGGGAGGGCGTCCCCGCGGTGCCGTCCGGGGGCGTGAGCACCACGGTGGCGGCCACGGCGTCGTGGCCCTCGCGGAAGACGGTGGCGGTGATCGGCAGGTGCTCGCCGACCACGGCGCGGGTCGAGAACGACCCGCACGACACGACGGGGGCGACATCGGTGATGCCGAGGCGGAGGTCAGCGCGGCCAGTCATCGCGGCAACGCTATCCACATCCGCGCTGGTGGGCACTTCGGAGTGATCTCCCCTCCGCCAGGAGGGGGAGGCGGGCCGGTTCGCCGGACCCCTGCCCCCGACCCGCGAGCGCGGGGCCGGGCAGGGGTCGGTCGACGGGAGAACGCAGGTCGTTCGACCCGGTGCGGACCGGTCGCCGCGGCTAGGGTCGGGCCCGTGCGAGCTCTCCGCCGACTGACCGTCCGAGCCTCGCTGCCCGAGGCGCTCCTCCCGCTGTCCCAGCTGGTGACGAACCTGCGCTGGTCCTGGCACCCGGAGACCCGCGACCTCTTCGAGGCGCTGGACCCGGAGCTCTGGGCGTCCTGCGACGGCGACCCGGTGAAGGTCCTCGGCGAGGTCTCCGCCGATCGGCTGGCCACGCTGGCCGCCGACCCGGCGTTCCTGCAGCGGTTGCAGACCGTCGCCGACGACCTCCGCGAGTACCTCGACGCCCCGCACTGGTACCAGTCGCTGGGCGAGGGCGCGCCGGCGACGATCGCCTACTTCTCCGCCGAGTTCGGCATCACCGAGGTGCTGCCGCAGTACTCCGGTGGTCTGGGCATCCTCGCCGGTGACCACCTCAAGGCCGCCTCCGACCTCGGCGTCCCGCTGATCGGCGTCGGGCTGCTCTACCGGTCGGGGTACTTCTCCCAGGGCCTGTCCGCCGACGGCTGGCAGCTGGAGCACTACCCGGCGCTGGACCCGCACGGCCTGCCGCTGAAGCTGCTCCGGGACGCCGACCGCAACGCAGTGGTGGTCGCGGTGCCGCTGCCCGAGGGGCGCACGCTGCACGCGCACGTCTACCGCGCCCAGGTCGGCCGGGTCTCGCTGCTGCTGCTCGACAGCGACATCGAGGAGAACAGCCCGGCCGAGCGCGGGGTCACCGACCGGCTCTACGGCGGCGGTGAGGACCACCGGCTGCGGCAGGAGATGCTGCTGGGCATCGGTGGCGTCCGGGCGCTGCGCGCCTTCTGCTCGCTCACCGGCACCCCGCCGCCGGAGGTGTTCCACGCCAACGAGGGGCACGCCGGCTTCCAGGGCGTCGAGCGGATCCGCGAGCTCACCGAGTCCCACGGCCTGTCCTTCGCCGAGGCGCTGCAGGCGGTGCGCGGCGGCACGGTCTTCACCACCCACACCCCGGTGCCCGCGGGGATCGACCGCTTCCCCAAGGCGCTCATCGAGCGGTACTTCGCCGGGTTCGGCGTCCCGATCGACCAGCTGCTGCCGCTGGGCGCCGAGGACGACCCGAGCAAGTTCAACATGGCCCACATGGGGCTGCGGCTGGGGCAGCGGGCCAACGGGGTCAGCCAGCTGCACGGCCACGTCAGCCGGGACATGTTCGGGCCGCTGTGGCCGGGCTTCGACCCCGACGACGTGCCGATCGGGTCGATCACCAACGGGGTGCACGCCCCGACCTGGACCGCGCGCGAGCTGCTGGAGCTCGGCACCCAGACCACCAGCCAGGGCGATCCGCTCGAGGTGGACGGCGACGTGCACTTCGACGGCGTCGACCGCATCCCCGCCGCCGAGCTCTGGAACACCCGCCGGCTGCTGCGGAGCCGGCTGGTCGAGGAGGTGCGCCGCCGGGTGCGGGCCACCGCCGTCTCCCGCGGCGCGGCGGAGGCGGAGCTGGAGTGGACCGAGACGGCGTTCGACCCCGACGTGCTGACCATCGGCTTCGCCCGCCGGGTGCCCTCGTACAAGCGGCTGACGCTGATGCTGCGTGACCCCGGCCGGCTCAAGGCGCTGCTGCTGGACGACGAGCGACCGGTCCAGCTGGTCATCGCCGGCAAGAGCCACCCGGCCGACGACGGCGGCAAGCAGCTGATCCAGCAGATGGTGAAGTTCGCCGACGACCCGGAGATCCGGCACCGGATCGCCTTCCTGCCCAACTACGACATCGGCATGGCCCGCTACCTCTACTGGGGTTGTGACGTCTGGCTGAACAACCCGCTGCGGCCGCTGGAGGCCTGCGGCACCTCGGGGATGAAGTCGGCGCTCAACGGCGGGCTGAACCTGTCCATCCGCGACGGCTGGTGGGACGAGTGGTTCGACGGCCAGAACGGCTGGGCGATCCCGACCGCCGACGGCGTCGAGGACCCGGAGCGGCGGGACGACGTGGAGGCGCAGGCCATCTACGACCTCCTCGGCCGCCAGGTCATCCCGCGCTTCTACGAGGTCGACGAGGAGGGCATCCCGAGCCGCTGGGTGGAGATGGTCCGCGACACGCTGCGCGAGACCGGCCCGAAGGTGCTCGCCACCCGCATGGTGCGGGACTACGTGCAGCGGCTCTACGTGCCGGCGGCCGGCGCCGCCCGCGCGATGGCCGCCGGGGGCTACGAGCCGGCCCGCGCCGAGGCGGCCTGGCGGGCCCGGCTGCTGGAGCACTGGCCCGGGGTGCGAGTGGCCCACGTGGAGGCGACCGGTGTGGGGGAGACCCCGGAGATCGGCGGGGGCATCGGACTGCGGGCCGAGGTCGAGCTGCCGGGGCTCAGCCCGTCCGACGTGCTGGTGGAGGCGGCCTACGGCCGGGTGGACGACGCCGACGGGCTGCACGAGGTCACCACGCTGGAGCTGCGGCACGACGGTGCGGAGGGTTCGCGGCACTGGTTCACCGGAACCGTGCCGCTGGAGCGCACCGGCGCCTTCGGCTACACGGTCCGGGTGCTGCCGCACTCGGAGCTGCTGGCCACGCCGGCCGAGCTGGGGGTCGTGGTCAACGCCTGAGGAACGACACCCGCGCCGGCTCGGGCCAGCCGCTGAGCGGGGCCCGGCAGCGGGCCGACGGCTGACTGCTCACAGTCATCGAGCCGTAGCGGAACGTCACGGTCTCGGTGGTGAGGATGTGACCGCTGGTACGTGCCGGGCAGAACGGGTCGAGATCACGGCGCGGCACGCGGTGGCGGGCGGTCGGATGTGCGGGTCCCTCGTTAGGGTGGCCTCCATGCCCGACCGCTGTGAGGTGCTCCCCGGAGACTCTGTCGTCGCCCGCCGCGGCGGCGGCCTGCTGTGGGTCGACGCCCCCGGCTCACCGGCGCTGGTCGCCGCGCTGCACGCCTGTCTCGGCGTCAGCGGCCCCGGCGCCGACCGTGTGCTCGCGGCCGTCGCCGGACAGGTGAACCGGCTCTCCGACGGCCCCGTCTCCTTCGCCCTGGTCCTCGCCGACACCACCGACGGCGCCGGCTCCGGCGTCGCGCTGTGGTCGGGGAAGGGCCAGCCGGCCGTCGACGGGGTGCCGGTCTCCGGCTCGGCCGCCGACGGGTGCACCCTGGCCGCGGGCTTCGCCCTCGGGCAGACGCTGTACGTCGGCCCCGGGCAGCAGGCCGCGGCCATGCCGCCGGGGGTCGCGCTCGACCTCGTCGAGGGCACCGTGCCCGGCTCCGGTGCGCTGCTGCAGCTGGCCGCCGCCGTGCCGCCCGCCGTCGCCGTGCCGCGGTCCGCCGGCCTGCCCAGCGAGTCGCCCTTCACCGCGAGCACCGACGGGGGCTTCAGCGGCGCCGGGCGGGCCGCCTCCGCGGCGGCCGCCCCGTCGGGTGAGCAGACCGCCTTCTGGCGTCCGGAGCCCCCGGCGGCCCCGGTGCTCCGCTTCGACGACGGCATGGTCGTCACCGTCGACGAGGACCTGGTGCTCGGGCGCCGTCCCGACGGGCACGACCTGGTCACCAGCGGATCGGCGCGGCCGGTGCCGATCGCCGACACGCAGAACGTGCTGTCCTCGGCGCACGCCGCCATCCAGCGCTCCGGGCGCGAGGTGTCGCTGATCGACCTGGGCTCGCTCAACGGCACCCACGTCGCCGGCCCCGAGGCGACCGAGTGGACGCAGCTCGAGCCGGGCGTCCCGCACGTGCTCGCCGACGGCGACCGCCTGCTGCTGGGCTGGACCGTCATCACCTTCGAGCAGGCCGCGGAGTAACCGCAGCCCCACCCACGACCGCGGCCTCGTCCCTCCTGCCGGGGGGACGGGGCCGTGTCACGTGCGGCGAGCAGGTCCGCCGTCGATCATGACGGTGTTGCCCGCCGACACTCCGCTCACCGGCGTGTCGGCGGGCTGCTCGCCCATGGTCAACCTGAGGGACCCCGTCAGGAGGCGTGCGCCTCCGGCTGCGGCGGCCGCAGCACGCGCAGGGCCCACACCGACCGGCCGGGCAGCTGCACCGGGCCCGGGGCCACCGCCGTCGGCCGGGGTGGCTGGCCGGTGGGGTACTCGGTGGCCAGCACCAGCTCGTAGCCGTCGCTCCAGGGGGCACCCGGCAGGGCGACGTCGACCGCGTCGGCGCCGGCGTGCAGCCAGATCAGCCACGAGTCGTCGACCACCGGCCGCCCGCGCTGGTCGCGGTGCCGCAGCCCGCGGCCGTCGAGGTACATGCCCACCGTCTGCAGGTCGGCGTCGAACCAGTCACCGCTGGTGAGCTGCTCTCCGGTGGGGGAGAACCAGGCCAGGTCCCGGGTGCCGCCGGTGCCGACCACCTCGGCGCCCTCGAAGAAGGCCTCCTGGCGCAGCGCGGGGTGCGCCCGCCGCAGCCCGACGGCGTGCGCGACGAACGACCACAGGTCGGCGTCCATCGCGCCCCAGTCGATCCAGGAGACCTCGTTGTCCTGGCAATAGGCGTTGTTGTTCCCGCGCTGGGTGCGGCCCAGCTCGTCGCCGGCGGTGAGCATCGGCACGCCGGTCGACAGCAGCAGGGTCGCCAGGTGGTTGCGCACCTGGCGGGCCCGCAGCTCGGTGACCGACGGGTCGTCGGTGGGGCCCTCGACGCCGCAGTTCCAGTTGCGGTTGTGGCTCTCGCCGTCCCGGTTCTCCTCGCCGTTGGCCTCGTTGCGCTTGGTCTCGTAGGTGACCAGGTCGGCCATGGTGAAGCCGTCGTGCGCGGTGACGAAGTTGACCGAGGCGAACGGACGGCGGCCGTCGGAGCGGTAGAGGTCCGAGGAGCCGGTGAGCCGGTAGGCCAGGTCGCGCACCCCCACCCGTGCCCCGGACCACACGTCGCGCACGGTGTCGCGGTACTTGCCGTTCCACTCCGTCCACGGCGGCGGGAAGTTGCCCACCTGGTAGCCGCCCTCGCCGATGTCCCACGGCTCGGCGATCAGCTTGACCGTGCTGACCACCGGGTCCTGGTGCACCACGTCGAAGAACGCCGACAGCCGGTCGACGTCGTGCATCGAGCGGGCCAGCGCCGAGGCCAGGTCGAACCGGAACCCGTCGACGTGCATCTCGGTGACCCAGTAGCGCAGCGAGTCCATCAGCAGGCCGAGCACGGCCGGGCGACGGACGTCGAGGGTGTTCCCGCAGCCGGTGTAGTCGGTGTAGCGGGACGGGTCCTCACCGCCCAGCCGGTAGTACCCGCCGTTGTCGATGCCCTTGAACGACAGGGTCGGGCCGGTGTGGTCCCCCTCGGCGGTGTGGTTGTAGACGACGTCGAGGATCACCTCGATGCCGGCGGCGTGCAGCGCCTTGACCATGGCCTTGAACTCGGTGACCTGACCGCCGCGGGAGCCCACCGAGCTGTAGGCCGCGTGCGGGGCGAAGTAGCCCAGCGTGTTGTAGCCCCAGTGGTTGGTCAGCCCGCGCCGCAGCAGGTGCGGCTCGCTGACGAAGTGGTGCACGGGCAGCAGTTCGACCGCGGTGACGCCCAGGGAGACCAGGTGCTCGACGAAGGCCGGGTGGGCCAGGCCCGCGTAGGTGCCGCGCAGTGCCGGGGGCACGTCGGGGTGCAGCTGGGTGGCGCCCTTGACGTGCACCTCGTAGATCACCGTGTCCGACCACGGGGTGTCCAGCCGGGTGTCGCCGTCCCAGGGGAAGGAGTCGTGGATGACCACGCCCCGCGGCACGTACGGCGCGGAGTCCCGCGGGTCGGCGAGGTTCGGGTCGTGCCGGTCGTGCCCGAACAGCGCGTCGTCCAGGACGAGCTCGCCGTCGACCGCCCGGGTGTAGGGGTCCAGCAGCAGCTTGGCCGGGTTGTACCGGGCGCCGGACGCCGGGTCGAAGTGCCCGTGCACCCGGTAGCCGTAGCGCTGCCCGGGCCCGACGCCGGGCACCCGCCCGTGCCACACCTGGTGGGTGGTCTCCCGCAGCCGCTGCCGGTGCTCGGTGCCGTCGGCGTCGAACAGGCACAGGTCCACTCCCGACGCGCCGGCCGACCACAGGGCGAAGTTGGTGCCCGTGCCGTCCCAGTGCGCTCCGAGGGGCGCCGGCCTGCCCGGCCACACCTCCGCCGTGCCGCCGTGCCAGCGTGCCCCCGTCTGTCCGCTCACCCGGAGCATGGTGCCCGACACGGCCCGCCCAGTCCGTCGCGACGCCCGGCGGGTTGGTTGGATGGTCCGCGTGGAGAACGAGCCCGTCGTCGAGATCCGGGGTGTGGACGTCGTCCGGGGCCAGGCGCACCTGTTGCGCTCGGTCGACTGGACCGTCCGGGCCGACGAGCGCTGGGTGCTGCTGGGACCCAACGGGGCGGGGAAGACCACGCTGCTGCAGCTGGCGGGAGCGCAGATGCACCCGACCCGCGGCGAGGTGCAGGTGCTGGGGGAGACCCTGGGCGCCGTCGACGTCTTCGAGCTGCGCCCGCGGATCGGGCTCACCAGCGCCGCGCTCGCCCAGCGGATCTCCGCCAGCGAGCGGGTCGGTGACGTGGTGGTCAGCGCCGGCTACGCGGTGATGGGCCGGTGGCGCGAGCGCTACGACGTCCACGACCTGACCCGCGCGGCGATGCTCATGCAGCAGTGGGGGATCGCCCCGATGGCGCACCGGCCCTTCGGCACCCTCAGCGAGGGTGAGCGCAAGCGCACCCAGATCGCCCGTGCGCTGATGACCGACCCCGAGCTGCTGCTGCTCGACGAGCCCGGCGCGGGGCTCGACCTGGGCGGCCGGGAAGACCTGGTCACCCGGCTCTCCGGCCTGGCCCGCGACCACTACGCGCCGGCCCAGGTGCTGGTCACCCACCACGTCGAGGAGATCCCGCCCGGGTACACCCACGCCCTGCTGCTGCGTGCGGGCGAGGTGGTCGCTGCCGGCCCGATGGCCGAGGTGCTCACCGCGCCGCTGCTGTCGGATGCCTTCGGCGTCGGGCTCGACGTGCAGCTGGACCGCGGCCGGTTCGCTGCCCGCCGCGCCTAGCAGGGCCCCGCCCCCCCCTCGCACGCTCGCGGCGGACCCCTGCGAGGGGGCCGGTCGTAAGGTGCCGGCATGACCCAGCCCGAGTTCGTGACCCTGCAGGTCGACGGTCCGGTCGGCACGATCCGGCTGGACCGGCCGAAGATGAACGCCATCGACGAGCAGGTCCACTGGGAGGTCCGCGCCGCCGCGCTGGAGGCCGGGTCACGGGAGGACGTGCGCGCCGTCGTCCTCTACGGCGGGGAGCGGGTCTTCGCCGCCGGCGCCGACGTGAAGGCGATGGCGGAGCTGACCGGCGCGAGCATGGTCGCCTGGGGGCGTGAGCTCACCGCGTCCTTCACCGAGGTGGCCCGGATCCCCAAGCCGGTCATCGCCGCGATCACCGGCTACGCGCTGGGCGGCGGGTACGAGCTGGCGCTGTGCGCGGACTTCCGGGTGATGGGCCACGGGGCGAAGGTGGGGCAGCCGGAGATCCTGCTCGGCGTCATCCCGGGTGCCGGCGGCACGCAGCGGCTGGCCCGGCTGGTCGGCCCGGCCAAGGCCAAGGACCTGGTCTTCACCGGCCGGCACGTGGGGGCCGAGGAGGCGCTGGAGATGGGCCTGGCCGACGCCGTCGTCCCGGACGACGACGTGTACGCCACCGCGGTGGCGATGGCCCGCAAGTTCGCCGCCGGCCCGCCGCTGGCGCTGGCCGCGGCCAAGCGGGCGATCGACCAGGGGCTGGACGGGTCGCTGGCCGCCGGCCTGCAGCTGGAGAGCCGGCTGTTCGCCGAGCTGTTCGACACCGAGGACCAGGCGGCGGGGATGCGCTCGTTTCTGGAGCAGGGGCCGGGCAAGGCCACCTTCACCGGCCGGTGAGCGCCCCCGCCGACCTCGACCGCTCCGACCCCACCGGCCGGGCGTGGGTCGAGCGCGCGGTCGCGCTGGTCGAGGCCGACGCGCACCGCAGCGCCGACACCCACCTGCTGGTGTTCCCGCTGCCGCCGGAGTGGGGGATCGACCTGTACCTCAAGGACGAGTCGACCCACCCCACCGGCAGCCTCAAGCACCGGCTGGCCCGCTCGCTGTTCCTCTACGCGCTGTGCTCCGGCCAGCTGCACGAGGGCAGCACCGTGGTGGAGGCCTCCAGCGGGTCGACCGCGGTCAGCGAGGCCTACTTCGCGCGGATGCTCGGGCTGCCCTTCGTCGCGGTCATGCCGGCGGCCACCAGCCCGGAGAAGATCGCGCTCATCGAGTTCCACGGCGGCCGCTGCCACCTGGTCGCCGACGCCGGCAGCGTCTACGACGAGGCGCGCCGGATCGCCGCGGAGTGCGACGGCCACTACCTGGACCAGTTCACCAACGCCGAGCGGGCGACCGACTGGCGCGGCAACAACAACATCGCCGAGTCGGTGTTCGACCAGCTGGCCCGGGAGCGCCACCCGGTGCCGGAGTGGGTGGTCGTCGGCGCGGGGACCGGCGGCACGAGCGCCACGATCGGCCGGTACCTGCGCTACCGCCGGCTGCCCACCCGGCTGGCCGTCGTCGACCCCGAGGGCTCGGCCTTCTTCGCCGGCTGGCGCGACGACGACCCGGCCGCCACGGCGCGCGGGTCGCGGATCGAGGGGATCGGCCGCCCGCGGGTGGAGCCGTCGTTCGTGCCGACGATCGTCGACCGGATGGTGTGCGTCCCCGACGAGGGGTCGCTCGCGGCGATGCGGCACCTGCAGCGGGTCACCGGGCGGCGGGCGGGCGGCTCGACCGGCACCAACCTGTGGGGCGCCTTCGGGCTGGTCGCCGAGATGCTCGCCGCGGGCCGCACCGGCAGCGTCGTGACGCTGCTGTGCGACGGCGGCGAGCGCTACGCCGACACCTACCACTCCGATGGCTGGGTAGCGGGTCAGGGGCTGGACCTGGCGCCGTTCGTCCGGACCCTCGAGCACTTCACCGCGACGGGGGAGTGGCACCCTCCCACGTGACGGGGGCCACCCGCACCGGCGTCGTTACCGGTGAGTAACCTCGATGATCGGCGCGAGGCGGGCCCCGCCCGTGCCCCGACTGAGCACCGCGGAGGTCGTCTGACGATGGACATCGTCGTTCTGGTCAAGCAGGTCCCCGACTCCGGCAGCGAGCGGAAGCTGGACCCGGCGGACAACACCGTCGCCCGGGCCACCGCCGACAACGTCATCAACGAGATGGACGAGTACGCCATCGAGGAGGCGCTGACCCTCAAGGAGGCGCACGGCGGCGAGGTGACCGTGCTGACCGTCGGCCCGGACACCGCCACCGACGCGATCCGCAAGGCGCTGTCGATGGGTGCGGACAAGGCGGTGCACGTCAGCGACCCCGCGATCCACGGCGCCTGTGCTCCGCAGACCAGCGCCGTGCTCGCTGCCGCGCTCTCCCGGGTGCCGTACGACCTGGTGCTCTGCGGTGCGGAGTCGACCGACGGCCAGGTGTCGGTCATGCCCGCGCTGCTGTCCGAGCGGCTGGGCATCCCGCAGCTGTCCGGCGCCCGCAAGCTCACGGTGGAGGGCACGACGGCCCGGGTCGAGCGGCAGACCGACGGCGGCTACTGGGAGCTGGAGGCCCAGCTGCCGGCGATCGTCTCCACCTGGGACACGATCAACGAGCCCCGGTACCCCTCGTTCAAGGGGATCATGGCGGCCAAGAAGAAGCCGGTGGAGACGCTGACCCTCGCCGACCTGGGCATCGACCCGGCGACGGTCGGTCTGGCCACCGCCACCAGCGCCGTCGTCGACTTCGCCGGACGCCCGCCCAAGGGCGAGGGCGTGAAGGTGACCGACGACGGCGACGGCGCCGAGAAGCTGGTCGGCTTCCTCGCCGAGCAGAAGATCGTCTGAGCCGGACCTCGAGGAAGAGGAGCAGCAGAACATGGCAGAGGTACTGGTGCTGGCCGAGCTGAACCCGGCCGGCGGTGGCGTGCGCAAGACGACGCTGGAGGCGCTGACCGCGGCCCGCGCCCTCGGTGAGCCCTCGGCGGTCGTGCTCGGGGCCCCCGGCACCGCCGCGTCGGTGCGCGAGCAGCTGGCCGAGTACGGCGCGGCGAAGGTCTACGTCGCCGAGTCCGACGACGTCGACGCCTACCTGGTCGCTCCCAAGGCCGAGGTGCTGGCGCAGCTGGTCGCCGAGGAGCAGCCGGTGGCGGTCGTCATCCCGTCCTCGTCGGAGGGCAAGGAGATCGCCGCCCGGCTGGCACTCAAGACCGGCAGCGGCTTCCTCACCGACGTCACCGAGATCGCCCCCGACGGCACCGCCACCCAGGTGGCCTTCGCCGGGGCGACGATCGTGCACTCGAAGGTGACGGTCGGCACGCCGATCTACACCCTGCGGGGGAACTCGGTCACCGCCGAGCCCGCGCCGGCCGCCGGCGCCGAGGAGACCGTGGCGGTCTCGATCTCCGACCAGGCCCGGCAGACCCGCGTGGTCGACCGGGTGGTGGAGCAGAAGAGCAGCCGCCCCGAGCTCACCGAGGCGTCCGTCGTCGTCTCCGGCGGCCGCGGTGTGGCCAGCGCGGAGAACTTCGCCATCATCGAGGGGCTCGCCGACGCCCTCGGCGGCGCCGTCGGCGCCTCGCGCGCGGCGGTCGACTCCGGCTTCTACCCGCACACCTTCCAGGTCGGGCAGACCGGCAAGACCGTCTCCCCGCAGCTCTACATCGCGGTCGGGATCTCCGGGGCGATCCAGCACCGCGCGGGGATGCAGACCTCGAAGACGATCGTCGCGGTCAACAAGGACCCCGAGGCGCCGATCTTCGAGCTGGCCGACTTCGGCGTGGTCGGCGACCTGAACACCGTCGTCCCGGCCGCCACCGAGCAGATCGCCGCCCGCCGGGGCTGAACCGCTCCGCGCCGCCGTTCGGGCGTCGTCCCTCCGGGGGCGGCGCCCGACGTGCGTGCGGGTGGCCACTTCCACCAGCCGGGCGCCCGGCGACCGGGGCCGTTCCGCGGCGCCTACGCTTGCCGGTGCCATGACTCACCAGGACCAGCCATGACCTACCTGGACCACGCGGCCACCACCCCGATGGTGCCGGCCGCCGTCGAGGCGATGGCCGCGCAGCTGGGCCGGGTCGGCAACGCCTCGTCGCTGCACGCCAGCGGGCGCGAGGCCCGGCGGGTGGCCGAGCAGGCGCGCGAGCAGCTCGCCGCCGCGCTGGGCGCCCGCCCCTCGGAGGTGCTGTTCACCGCCGGCGGCACCGAGGGCGACAACCTCGCGGTCAAGGGCCTGTACTGGGCCCGGCGGGGCGCCGACGACCGGCGGCGCCGGATCGTGGCCAGCCCGGCCGAGCACCACGCCGTCCTGGACAGCGTGGAGTGGCTGGAGAAGCACGACGGCGCCGAGGTCACCTGGCTGCCGGTCGACCCCAGTGGACGGATCACCCCCGGAGCGCTGGCCGACGCCCTCGGCGAGGGCGCCGACGTGGCGCTCGTCAGCGTCATGTGGGCCAACAACGAGATCGGCGCGGTCAGCGACGTCGCCGCGCTGGCCGACGTCGCGCACGCCGTCGGCGTCCCACTGCACACCGACGCGGTGCAGGCCGTCGGCCAGCTGGCGGTGGACTTCACCGCCAGCGGCGTCGACGCGCTGACCATGACCGGGCACAAGCTCGGCGGGCCGATGGGCGCCGGCGCGCTGCTGCTGCGCCGGGACGCCGAGTGCACCCCGCTGCTGCACGGCGGGGGCCAGGAGCGCGACGTGCGGTCGGGCACCCTCGACGTCGCCGCGATCGTCGGGCTCGCGACCGCGACGCGGCTGGCCGTCGCCGACCGGGTCGAGCGGGGCACGCGGATCGCGGCGCTGCGCGACCGGCTGGTGGCCGGGGTCGTCGCCCAGGTGCCCGACGCCCAGCTCAACGGCCCGGCGCTGGACGACGTCGTGGCCGGTGGCCCGGGCCGGTTGCCCGGCAACGCGCACCTGTCCTTCCCGGGCGCGGAGGGCGACGCGCTGCTGATGCTGCTCGACGCGCGCGGCATCGAGTGCTCGACCGGGTCGGCGTGCAGCGCCGGCGTCGCGCGCCCCAGCCACGTGCTGCTCGCCACCGGGGCGGACGCCGCCCGGGCGCGCAGCTCGCTGCGGTTCAGCCTGGGGCACACCTCCACCGACGGTGACGTCGACGCCGTGCTCGAGGTCATCGCGCCGGTCGTCGAGCGGGCGCGCCGGGCCGGCACCGGGCGGTCCTGACCGTGCGGGTCATCGCCGCGATGAGCGGGGGAGTGGACTCGGCGGTCGCCGCCGCGCTGGCGGTGGAGGCCGGGCACGACGTCACCGGCGTGCACCTGGCGCTCTCCCCGGACCGCCAGCAGCTGCGGAGCGGGGCGCGGGGGTGCTGCAGCGTCGAGGACGCGCACGACGCCCGGCGGGTCGCCGACGAGCTCGGCATCCCGTTCTACGTGTGGGACCTGGCCGAGCGGTTCCGGGAGGACGTCGTCGAGGACTTCGTCGCCGAGTACGCGGCCGGCCGCACGCCCAACCCCTGCCTGCGCTGCAACGAGAAGATCAAGTTCTCCGCGGTGCTGGACCGGGCGCAGGCGCTCGGCTTCGACGCCGTCGTGACCGGCCACCACGCCCGGCTGGCCGACGGCGAGCTGCGCCGCTCGGTCGACGCGGCGAAGGACCAGTCCTACGTGCTGGGCGTGCTGACGCCCGCGCAGCTCGCCGGCGCCGCCTTCCCGCTCGGGGGCATGACCAAGGAGCGAGTGCGCGAGCTCGCCGCCGAGCGCGGTTACGCGGTGGCCGCCAAGCCCGACTCGCACGACATCTGCTTCATCGCCGACGGCGACACCCGCGGCTTCCTCGCCCGCCGGCTGGGCGAGCAGCCCGGGCCGGTGGTCGACGCGCTGACGGGGGAGACCGTCGGCACCCACGCCGGCGCCTACGGGTTCACCGTCGGTCAGCGGCGTGGGCTGGGGATCAGCACCGGCGACCAGCGGCCGCGCTACGTGCTGGGCATCGAGCCGGTGAGCCGCACGGTGACCGTCGGCACCGCCGAGCAGGCCGAGGTCGGCGAAGTGTGCACCGGGGCCCCGACGTGGACCGGCCCGGCGCCGGCGCTGCCGTTCACCGCGGAGGTGCAGCTGCGCGCGCACGGCACCCCGGTGCCGTGCACGGTCACCGCGGCCGGCGACGGCGGCCTGCGGATCGAGCTGGGCCGTCCGCAGCGCGGCGTCGCGCCGGGGCAGTCCGCGGTGCTGTACGAGCCGGACCCGGTGCGGGGTGACCGGGTGCTCGGCCAGGCCGCCGTCCGCCGCGCGCAGTGACGACGGCGGGCGACGGGTGCGCGGGAGGGGCGGGCTACCGTCGGCGCCGTGGCCTCGCCGAGTGACTCCCCGGACGACAGCAGCTTCCCCGGCACGGTCGTGCCGGGGGAGGAGGGCCTGACCGCTGGTCCCTTCCCGTGGGGGCCGGCCTCCGGGGTCGGGTCGTTGCCCGGCACCGACCCGGTCGAGGCGATGCGAGTGGTGCTCGGTGAGCTGCCGGACTTCCCGCACCTGCCCGAGCTGCCCGGGCGGGGTGCCGGGGCCGACATGATCGGCCGTTCCGCCGGCCTGCTGGTCGACCTCGCCGTCGACCTCACCCCGGCCGGCTGGCGGCTCGTCCCGCGCCCCGGCACCGACCAGCGCCGCGCACGGGAGCTCCTGGCCCGCGACCTCGACGCCCTGCACGAGGTCGCCGACCGCTACACCGGTCCGTTCAAGGTGCAGGTCACCGGCCCGTGGACGCTGGCCGCCGGGCTGGAGCGCACGCGGGGTGACCGGGCCGTCGTCGACGCCGGCGCCCGGCGCGACCTGGCCCAGTCGTTGGCCGAGGGCGTCGCCGCCCACGTCGCCGCGGTGGTCGGGCGGGTGCCCGGCGCCCGGGTCGTCGTCCAGCTCGACGAGCCCTCGGTGCCCGCCGTGCTGCAGGGCGGGCTGCCCACGGTGAGCGGGTTCGGCAAGCTGCCCGCCGTCGAGGCGCAGGTGGTCGAGGAGGAGCTCGCCGACGTGGTGGGCCGCATCGCGGCACCCGTGGTCGTGCACTGCTGCGCCAACCGGGCGCCGCTGGAGCTCTTCCGCGCCGCCGGGGCCGCCGCCGTCTCCTTCGACCTCGGGATGGTGCAGGACCTCGACGACATCGGCACCGCCGTCGAGGCGGGCACCCAGCTGCTGGTCGGCGTCGTGCCGGGCACCGACGCCACCCTGGCTGCGCCGAAGGTGACCGCCAGCCGGGTGCAGTCGTGGTGGCGGGAGCTGGGTTTCCCGGTCGAGCACCTGCACGAGGCGGTCGCCCTCACGCCGGCCTGCGGTCTGGCCGGGGCCAGCCCGGCCTACGCCCGGACGGCGATGGAGCACGTCCGGGAGGCGGCGAAGTACCTGCTGCCCGAGTGAGCGGGCCCGGCTCAGCCGAGCCCGCCGATCGGTGACACCACGCCGGTGTCGCGCGGGCAGGCCCACACCGCCTCGCCGTCCTGCAGTGCCGGGGTGAGCGGGTGCGTGGTCGGGTGCCGCGGGCACGGCGGCCAGTTGGTCGGCCGAGAGCCCCGCACTGCCTCGATGGCCCACTCCTGCACGGTGTCGGCCACCGCGGCCACCTGCTCGGCGTACGGCTGGCCGAGGGTGACGGCGACGCCCTGGCCGCTCCCGTCGGCGCTCCACGGCATCGCGCCGACCCGACCCGGGTCGTCCGGCCAGTCACTGGCCTCGATGCGCGGCACGGGCGCCCCGGTCGCCGACAGGTCGGTGAGCACGGGCGCGAGCGCCCGCGACAGGTCATCGTGCACGGCGACATCATCACCCGGCAGTCGAGCCTGCTCCCGCTCGTCGTCAAGACCTTCGATGAATCTGTGGACAGGCGGCTGACCTTGGGGATTCGACTGGTCGCGGCGCTCGCCTCGCGCTATCGTTCGTACACACGTTCGAACGGCGAGGAGGTGTCCGTGAGCGACTCGATCACGCTGGACCCCCCTGCGCCGAACGTGGTCGCGGAGCTGTCCCCCGATGACCTGGAGGGGCTGTTCGGGTCGCCGTTGCAGTCGGCGCTGGACGCGTTGGCGGCCGAGGACCTGCACGGTCTGACGAACGGTCAGACGCTGGATCGGACGGCGTTGCTGGTGTCGGCGCGGAACCGGTTGGACGCGGAGCTGACCCGCACGGTGCGGCACGCCGAGCTCACGCAGGCCGTCGAGCACGACGGGTTGGCGTCGATGCGGTCGTGGCTGATCGGGCACCGGCGGTTGTCGGCGGGCGAGGCATCGCGGGTGGTGCGGGCCGGGCGGGCGCTGGAGCACCTGCCGGCGCTGGCGGCGGGGTTCGCCGCCGGGGAGGTCACCGCCGCGCAGGTCGACGTCGTGGCGAGCGCGGTGGGGGAGCCAGAGCGAGCGCAGGCCGCGGAGCAGGGGATCGACCTGGCCGCGTTCGACACCGCGTGGGCGGATGTGGCGCGGGAGGCGCCGCATGGCTCGCTCGGGGTGGCGGTGCGGGCGTTCATCGAGGCGCTGGACCCGGACGGTGCGGAGCCGGACCCGACCGAGGGGCGGCGGCTGTCGATTGCCAAGCACGCTGATGGCAGCGTCGCCGGCCGGTTCGACCTGGATGCGGTGGGTGGGGAGAAGCTGCAGGCGGCGATCGAGTCGATCGTGCAGGCCAACCGGCCCAAGGGCGACACCCGGACGAGGTGCCAGCAGTAGGCCGATGCGCTGGTGCAGTTGTGTGACAACCAGCTCGCGTCGGGGAGCCTGCCGGCGCTGCGGACGGTGAAGCCACACGTGGTCGTCGGTGTCGACCTCGACGACCTGGTGGACCCGGAGACCGGCGCGGGCGCGGCGGAGCTGGGGTTCGGGGCGACGATCTCCGCTGCGCGGGCCCGCTACCTGGCCTGTGACGGGAGCATCTCCCGGATCGTGATGGGCCCCGACGGCACCCCGCTGGACCTGGGCCGGGACCACCGGGTCGTCACCCCCGGGCTCCGCAGGGCCGTGGAACGGCGGGACAAGGGCTGTGTGTTCGCCGGCTGCGGCGCCCCGACCTGGTGGTGCGACGTGCACCACCTGATCCACTGGCTGCACGGCGGCGAGACGTCGCTGACCAACTCCGCACTGCTGTGCGAACGCCACCACACCAAGGTCCACCACGGCTTCCGGGTCGAGCGACAACCCGACGGCCGATGGCGCACCTTCCGGCCCGACGACACCGAAATCCTCATCGGACCACTGCTCGCCTGATCCCCGACGGCGGGCGCCGCGACGGCTGGCCTGCCGCGCCGTCGGCATGGGCGGGTGGCGGAGGCAGCGGGCAGGCCACCACCGGCGACCGCTGCGCACCCGCGCGGGTGACGCGGCGGTGATCGCCGTTTCCCGTCGGACCTGCCGGTTACGGTTCCCGCGTGAGCACCGAGGCAGGGGTGGAGCAGGACGCGGTGGACGGGCGCGACCAGCCCGCGGTCGAGGCCGCCGTCGACCGGGCCGATCTCACCGAGGTCCCCGACGAGGCCCGCACCCGGCACCGCGACCTGTCCGAGGAGCTCGACCGGTACGCCTTCGCCTACTACGTGCAGGACTCCCCGCTGGTCAGCGACGGCCAGTACGACGAGCGCATGGGCGAGCTGAAGGCGATCGAGGCGGCCCACCCGGCGCTGGTCACCCCCGACTCGCCGAGCCAGAAGGTCAACGGCGGCTTCGCCGCCACCTTCGCCCCGGTGCAGCACCTGGAGCGGATGCAGAGCCTGGACAACGTCTTCTCCTCCGACGAGCTGTCCGCCTGGGCCGCCCGCGTCGAGCGGGAGGCGGGCACCGGTGTCAGCTGGCTCTGCGAGCTCAAGATCGACGGCCTGGCCGTCGCGCTGCTCTACGAGAAGGGCCGGCTGGTGCGCGCCGCCACCCGCGGCGACGGCACCACCGGTGAGGACGTCACCGCCAACGTGCGCACCATGCGCGACGTCCCGCAGCAGCTGAACGGCAGCTACGACGACGGAGACCTCCCCGACCGGCTCGAGGTGCGGGGGGAGATCTACTTCCCGGTCGCCGCCTTCGCCGACCTCAACGCCGCGATGGTCGAGCAGGGCAAGCCGCCCTTCGCCAACCCGCGCAACGCCGCCGCCGGATCCCTCCGCCAGAAGGACCCGAAGGTCACCGCCACCCGCCCTCTCCAGCTCATCGTGCACGGCATCGGTGCGCACGACGGCTGGCAGCCCGAGCGGCAGTCCGAGGCCTACGCCCGGCTGCGCGAACTCGGCCTGCCCACCAGCGGGCGGTACGAGGTGGTCGAGGACCTCGAGGCGGTCTGGGGCTACATCGAGCGCTATCGCGACCAGCGGCACTCGGTCGAGCACGAGATCGACGGCGTCGTCGTCAAGGTCGACCAGGTCGCCCTGCAGCGGCGGCTCGGCTCGACCAGCCGCGCCCCCCGCTGGGCGATCGCCTTCAAGTACCCGCCGGAGGAGGCCACCACGACGCTGCTGGACATCCGGGTCAACGTCGGCCGCACCGGGCGGGTCACGCCGTTCGCCTACATGGAGCCGGTCAAGGTCGCCGGCTCCACCGTCCAGCTGGCCACCCTGCACAACGCCAGCGAGGTGCAGCGCAAGGGCGTGCTGATCGGCGACACCGTCGTCATCCGCAAAGCCGGCGACGTCATCCCCGAGGTGCTCGGCCCCGTCGTCGCGGCGCGCACCGGTGACGAGCGGGCGTTCGTCATGCCCACCCACTGTCCCGAGTGCGGCACCGAGCTGCGGCCGGAGAAGGAGGGCGACGCCGACATCCGCTGCCCGAACTCCCGCTCCTGCCCCGCCCAGCTGCGGGAGCGGGTCTTCCACGTCGCCGGCCGGGGCGCCTTCGACATCGAGGTGCTCGGCTACGAGGCGGCGGTCGCGCTGCTGCAGTCACACCTGCTGACCGACGAGGGCGACGTCTTCTTCCTCGACGAGGACGCGCTGTGCCGCACCGACTTCTTCACCAAGAAGGACGGCACCCTCTCGGCCAACGGGCAGAAGCTGCTGGCCAACCTGCAGACCCGCAAGGACGTCCCGCTCTGGCGGGTGCTCGTCGCCCTCTCCATCCGGCACGTCGGGCCCACCGCCGCCCAGGCGCTGGCCCGCGAGTTCCGCTCGATCGACCGGCTGATGGCCGCCAGCGAGGACGAGCTGGCCGCCGCCGAGGGCGTCGGCCCGACCATCGCCGCCGCGGTCCGCGACTGGTTCGCCGTCGACTGGCACCGCGAGGTGGTGGAGAAGTGGCGCCGGGCCGGGGTCCGGATGGCCGACGAGGGGGAGGACGCCGGCCCCGGCCCGCTCACCGGGGTCACCGTCGTCGTCACCGGATCGCTGCGCGACCACAGCCGCGACCAGGCGATCGCCGCGATCCAGCAGCGCGGCGGCAAGGTCACCGGGTCGGTGTCGAAGAAGACCGGTTTCGTCGTGGTCGGTGCCGACCCGGGCAGCAAGTACGACAAGGCCGTGCAGGTGAAGGCGCCGATCCTGGACGACGACGGGTTCCAGGTGCTGCTCGAGCAGGGTCCGGACGCCGCCCGCGAGGTCGCCACCATCGGCGACGGCTGACGGGCCCCGCGCCCCACGCCTCGTCGGCTCAGCGCGCGCCTCCTGCAGCGGGGCCCGAAGAGCTGGGTCTTCCGCCGCATCATCGGCCCTCGACCACCTCGACCATCAGGACCCGGCGGCTTCCGCTCCGGCCGGTCGCCCCGCCGTCCTGCTGGCGGAGGTACCAGCAGGACGGCCGACACCAGGCCGGGTCACACCCGGGCGAGAACACCGTCCCGCGAGGCGGTCACTTGGGTGCGCAGAGCGTCGACGTCCACGTCGACCAGCGCACCGTTCCACTTCCGCGCCCGCCCGGCCACCAGCACCGCGTCGATGTTGCGCGCATCCGCGCCGAGCACGAGCGTGCCGACGGCGTCGTTGAGCGGCATGTTGTTCACGTCCTCAGCGCGGACCACGATCAGGTCAGCCTGCTTGCCAGGGGTGAGCGAGCCAGTGACGGCCCCCAGGCCGTTCGCGCGCGCGCCCTGCAGGGTCGCGAAGTCCAGCACGTCACGGGTGGTGATCCGGGGCAGCTGGGTGTCCGAGTCGTAGACGGCATGGACGGCGCGCATCCGCTGGATCGCGTGCAGGGCCCGCATCTGGGTGAACATGTCACTGGCGAGGGCGACCTCGACGTCGATGCCCAGGCCGGGGCGGATGCCGACGGCGAGCGCCTCGTCGATGGCCGGGACGGCGGTCTCCAGACCGATCTGCGCGTCCGAGGTCGGGGCGAGGCTGACCGAGACCCCAGCGGCCCCCATCGCCTGCCACGCCCGGTCGGTGAGCCCGGTGCAGTGGATCAACGTGAGCGTCGGGTCGAGGATGCCCTGATCGGCCCAGCGCAGAACGGCCTCCGACGACCTGGCGCCGAACACCGCGTCGATGCTCGTCCAGACCCCCAGGTCCCGGGCGAGCGCCGCCAGCTCTGGACCGTAGGCCAGCGCGGGCCCGGCGATCTCGTCGGTGGCCAGCGCGGCCAGTCGGACGTCCACCAGCCCGCCGGCCCGGTCCCGGAGGCGGGACACGTCGGCCGGCCACTGACGGTCCCAGTCGCCGAAGTGCGGGCCCATGGCGGCGTGCACCCCGCGGATGCCGGAGTCGACGAGGGCGTCGAGCGCAGCGTCGCTGTGCGCTGGGCTCCGCGAGTTGTGCGAGAAGTCCAGCATGGTGGTGATGCCGGCGTCCAGGGCGGACAGCGCGGCCAGCCGGGTGCCCACGTACATGTCGTGCGGGGTGTAGCGGGGGGCGATCTCGGCCAGCGTCGACACCACGTAGGCACCGAGGTCGGTGACGTCGGGGATGCTGCGCCGGAACTGGGTCTCCCACGCGTGCCGGTGGGTGTCGACGAAGCCGGGGCTGACGATGCAGCCGGTGACGTCGACGACGACGGCGTCGCGCGCTTCCGGGGTGTGCCGGAGGTCGGTGCCGACGGCCACGATCTCCGTGCCTCGCACCAGGACGTCGCCCCAGGGCAGGTCGCCGATCGTCTGGTCCATGGAGACGACGGCGCCGCCGGTGAACAGTGTGGGGGTCGTCGGCAGGCCAGCGGGTGGGTCGAGCGGGAGCATCGCGGGGTTCCTGTTCTGGCTGGGGGCGGTCATCGGCGGGAGAAGACGTAGCCGGCGTGGTGCAGCACGCCGTCGCGGAACTGCCCGTAGGCCCAGAAGCCGAGGTCGTCGCGGTAGACGATGCGGTCCCCGTTGATCCAGAAAGAACCCTGGTAGGCGTGCGGGCGACCGCCGCGGGTCTCGTCGTACCGGCCGTCGGCGGTGAGCTCCTGGTGCACGAAATCGGTCTCGTCGACCCACATGCCCAGGTACGGGCTGTCGACCGGGGCCCGGCCGAGGTCCGTCTCCTCCGCCGGCGCGGTGAGCCGGCGGCCGTTCCACTGCTGCACGACGCCGTCGGCGACGATCGCCGCCGCGTCCGCCGCGTGCCACACCAGCATCTCCATCGGGCCGGTGCTCGTGGACGGGACCACGCCGAAGGTGGCCGGGTTGCCCGGCGTCAGGCTGCCGACCCGGTCCCGGCGCCCGCGGAGCCCGGCCAGTGCCACCGTGTCGATGACCGCGGGCGCGATGGTGAAGCCGGTGCAGTCGACGACCAGTGCGTCGTCGTCCTCGGCGGCGGTGTGCAGTCCCGGGCCCACGCCCACGATCTCGGTGCCGCCGAGCAGTACGTCTGCGTCGGTCAGGTCGCCGATCAGCGGGTCCATCGTGTGCACAGTCGCGTGGGCGAACAGCAACGGCTGATGCCGGGCCCCTTGATCGGCGAGGATCGCCTGGAGGACGTTCTCGCTCAGCTGGTGTGTCGTGGTCATGCCAACGACCCTGCGGTCGGAGCCGAAGGACATCCAGGCCGAGCTCCCCCGGGGTGCGGCGCACCCTGGTTGGCCCTCGGCGGCCCGCCTAACCTCTCAGGAGTGGACCTCGGTGGCCTGGGAGCCTTCCTCGTCGCCCGCCGGGCACAGCTGCGGCCCGCTGACGTCGATCTGGTCCCCTCCGGTGTTCGACGGGTCGCCGGTCTGCGCCGGGAAGAGGTCGCCCTGCTGGCCGGGGTGAGCGTCGACTACTACACCCGGCTGGAGCAGGGCCGTGAGCGCCACCCGTCGGCGGCCGTGCTGCGCGGGTTGGCCCGGGCACTCCGCCTCGACCGCGACGCCGGCGACCACCTGTTCCGGCTGGCCGGCGTGCCGGTCGGCACGCCGGCGTCGCCGACGCCGGAGATGGTCGACCCCCAGTTGCTGGTCCTGCTCGACTCCTGGCCGAACAACCCGGCGGTCGTCATCAACCGCGCGCTGGACGTCCTCGCCGTCAACTCCCTGGCCCGGCAGCTCCACGCCGGTTTCGCCCGCCCGGACAACCTCGCCCGGATGACCTTTCTGGACCCCGCCGGCCGGACGTTCTTCGCCGACTGGCCACGGGCTGCAGACGCCTGCGTGGCCAATCTCCGGCACGCCCTCGGGATCGACCAGCACGACCCCGGCATCCACGCACTGCTCATCGAGCTCGCCCAAGGCAGCGCCGAGTTCCGATCACGATGGGAGCGCAACGACGTCCGCGGCAAGACCCGCGAGGCCAAGACCTTCTGTCACCGAGACGTCGGCACCCTCACGCTCACCCACCACACGTTCGACGTGCGTTCCGCCCCCGGACAACAGCTGATCGTCTACAACGCCGAGCCGGGCAGCCCCAGCGCCGACGCACTCAGCCTGCTCGGCGCCTTGGCAGCCACCCGCGACGCGCCCTGAGTCCGTTCCCGGGGAGGGGTCAGCAGGTCCCGGTCTCGGTGGACTGCGCCCCCGCCGTGCACAGCTGCCGCGCCGTCCAGGCACGTGTGCCGGTCGCGGCGGCCCTGCTCACAGCCGGACAGCCCGAGGGGCAGTGACGGTCGAGCGAGTCCCGGGCAACCGGGGATTCGATCGCGCGCTCACCCCCGAGCGGGTTCCGTCAGACACCCGACCTAGGCCGGGGGCATCCGGGCGACGGTCGCGGCGAGGCCGGTGAGGTGTGCCAGCCGCAGCAGCTCCGAGCGCCGGAACGCCGGCCCGCCGGAGCGGCCGAGCAGCACCGCCTGCCCGCCGTCCAGCGGGGCGGCCATCATCTCCACCGCCAGCTCCTGCCAGCGGCTCGGCACCCACTCCGCCTCGCTGGGCAGCAGCAGCGGTCCGGTCAACGGCAGCCAGGGCATCGAGACCCCGTCCAGCGAGGGCGCGGCGTCCGAGGCGGCCAGCACCTGCACGTCCTCCGCCGAGCCGGTGAGCACCACCGCCCAGCCGCTGCGGAAGACCCGCGGCAGCTCCGCGGCCAGCGTCTTCGCCGTGCCCTCGCCGGCCGGTGCGAGCGCCTCCAGCAGGTTCAGCTCCCGATGGGTGTCCAGCGGCCCGGCGAACGGGCGCAACGACTCCACCTGCACCCCGTCGACCGCGGTCGCCGCGGTGATCAGGCTGTCGGCCACCCGGTCGGGCGGGAGCTCGACCACGATGTCGTCGACGGCCACGCCGTTGCCGCGTTCCAGGACGTCGACCGAGACGATGTCGATGCCGGCCTCGCCCAGGGCGGTGGCCACCGCGCCGAGGATGCCGGGCCGGTCGGGCACGACCAGCCGCAAGAGGTAGGACACGTCGATCCTCCGGTGCAGTCCGGGTGCGGGCCGATCTCCGTCGATCGCGGGCAGGTGCAGCCTCCCGCATGGAGGGCCCGGGCTCCAACCCCGGCTCGCACGGGCGCCCGTCGCCTCCCACGTACAGTGGCGGGGTCGTGGACGTGGGCCCCAGCGGGCCCGGCCGGCTGACGGAGTGGAGTCGCAACAGAGCATGAGCAGCATCTCGCGGGACGACGTCGCGCACCTGGCGCGCCTGGCCCGGCTGGCGGTGACCGACGACGAGCTCGACCGGTTCGCCGGGCAGCTCGACCAGGTGCTCGCAGCGGTCGCCCGCGTCGGCGAGGCCGCCGTCGGCGACGTCCCCCCGATGACCCACGCCGTGCCGCTGACCAACGTGCTGCGCGCCGACGAGGTCACCCCGAGCCTGCCTCGCGAGGCCGTGCTGGCCGCCGCGCCCGCCGCCGAGGACGACCGCTTCCGCGTGCCGCGCATCCTGGGGGAGTCCGAGTGAGCGACCTGACCGCCATGGACGTCGCGGAGCTGTCCCGCCGGCTCACCGCCGGTGAGGTCAGCGCCGCCGAGGCCACCCGCGCCCACCTCGACCGCATCGCCGCCGAGGACGGCGCCCTGGGCGCCTACCTGCACGTCGACGGCGAGGCCGCGCTGGCCGCCGCCACCGCCGTCGACGAGTCACGTGCCGCCGGCGCCGAGCTGGGCCCGCTGGCCGGTGTCCCGGTGGCGCTGAAGGACCTGGTCGTCACCGAGGGCGTGCCCACGACCAGCGCCTCGAAGATCCTCGAGGGCTGGCGGCCGCCCTACAGCGCGACCATCGCCACCCGGCTCGCCGAGGCCGGCACCGTGCTGCTCGGCAAGACCAACATGGACGAGTTCGCCATGGGCTCCTCCACCGAGAACTCCGCCTACGGCCTCAGCCGCAACCCGTGGGACCGCGACCGGGTCCCGGGCGGCTCGTCCGGTGGGTCCAGCGCCGCCGTCGCCGGCCACCTGGCGCCCTGGGCCATCGGCACCGACACGGGTGGCTCGATCCGCCAGCCGGCCGCGCTCACCGGCCTGGTCGGGCACAAGCCCACCTACGGCTCGGTCTCCCGCTACGGCCTGATCGCGTTCTCCTCCAGCCTCGACCAGGCCGGGCCGATGGCCCGCACGGTCCTGGACGCCGCCCTGATGCACGAGGTCATCGGCGGCCACGACCCGCGTGACTCGACCAGCATCGACAGCCCGCTGTCCGGGCTGGCCGACGCCGCCCGCACCGGTGCCGCCGGTGACCTGAGCGGCGTGCGCGTCGGTGTCGTCCGCGAGCTCGGCGGGGACGGGCACGCAGACGGCTACGACCCCGGCGTGCTGGCCCGCACCCGGGAGGCGGTCGAGCTGCTCGCGAGCCTGGGCGCCGAGGTCACCGAGGTCTCCTGCCCGTCGTTCGACCTCGCGCTCCCGGCCTACTACCTGATCGCCCCCAGCGAGGCCTCCAGCAACCTGGCCCGCTACGAGGGCGTCCGGTTCGGCCTGCGGGTCGGCGACGACGGCAACCGCGACCTCGACGAGGTCATGGCGCTCACCCGGGAGCAGGGCTTCGGCCCGGAGGTCAAGCGGCGGATCATCCTGGGCACCTACGCGCTGTCCAGCGGCTACTACGACGCCTACTACGGCCAGGCGCAGAAGGTCCGCTCGCTGATCTCCCGGGAGTTCACCGCCGCGTTCGCAGGCGTCGACGTGCTGGTCAGCCCGACCAGCCCCACCGTCGCCTGGCCGCTGGGCGCCCGGGTCGAGGACCCGATCGCGATGTACGCCGCCGACCTGTGCACCCTGCCGGCCAGCCTGGCCGGCGTGCCGGCGATCTCGGTGCCCAGCGGCCTGTCCGAGGGGCTGCCCGTCGGCCTGCAGGTCATGGCGCCGGCGCTGGCCGACGACCGCTGCTACCGGGTGGCCGCCGCCCTCGAGGCGGCGCAGGACGCCGCCCGGGGTCACCGCCTGCTCGACGAGCTGCCGACGGCCGCCGGGACCCCGGCGTGAACGGCCCGCTGAAAGCAGCCTGGGGGCTGACCGCCTTCGTGATCGTCGCCGGGATCGTGCTGTGGGTCGTCACCGACCGCGCGATCTTCGCCGTCTTCATCGGCCTCGGCCTGCTCACCGCGGTCGGGGCCTGGTTCACCGGGCGCTCCGCACCGACGCAGGCGGGTCCGACCAGCCCCTCGTCCTCTCCCGAGGAGACTCCGTGACCATGACGCACACCGGCGACCGGCTGGTCGAGTTCGACGACGCCGTCGCCCGCTACGAGCCGGTGATCGGCCTGGAGACGCACGTCGAGCTGGGCACCGCCTCCAAGATGTTCTGCGGCTGCTCGACCACCTTCGGCGCCGAGCCGAACACCCAGACCTGTCCGGTCTGCCTCGCGCTGCCCGGGTCGCTGCCGGTCGCCAACGCCGCGGCGATCGAGGCGACCATCCGGATCGGCCTGGCCCTGGGCTGCCGCATCGCGAACTGGTCGCGGTTCGCCCGGAAGAACTACTTCTACCCGGACATCCCCAAGGGCTTCCAGACCAGCCAGTACGACGAGCCCCTGTGCACCGCCGGCCACCTCGACGTCGAGGTCGACGGCCAGACGTACCGGGTGGAGATCGAGCGCGTGCACCTGGAGGAGGACACCGGCAAGAACCTGCACGTCGGTGGCGCCACCGGGCGGATCCACGGCGCCGACCACTCGCTGGTCGACTTCAACCGCGCGGGCATCCCGCTGGTCGAGATCGTCACCCGGCCGGTGCCCGGCGCCGGCCCCAAGGCCCCCGAGGTGGCCCGCGCCTACGTCACCGAGCTGCGCGAGATCCTGCTGACCCTCGGCGTCTCCGAGGTGCGCATGGAGCAGGGCAACCTGCGCTGCGACGTGAACACCTCCCTCGCGCCGGTCGGCAGCCTGGAGTGGGGCACCCGCACCGAGACCAAGAACGTCAACTCGCTGCGGTCGGTCGAGCGCGCCGTCCGGTACGAGATCCGCCGTCAGGCCGCTCTGCTGGACGACGGCGGGACGGTGCGGCAGGAGACCCGGCACTTCCACGAGGACACCGGCTCCACCTCGCCCGGGCGCAGCAAGGAGGAGGCGACCGACTACCGGTACTTCCCCGAGCCCGACCTGGTGCCGCTGGCGCCGGACGCCGACTGGATCGAGCGGTTGCGCGTCGCCCTGCCGGAGCTGCCCGCCGCCCGCCGGGCCCGCCTGCAGGAGGAGTGGGGCGTCTCGGGCACCGAGATGACCTGGCTGGCCAACGCCGGAGCCCTCGGCCTGGTCGAGCAGACCGTCGCCGCCGGGGCCACCCCGGCCGACGCCCGCAAGTGGTGGCTGGGTGACCTCGCCCGCCGGGCCAACGAGCTCGGGGTCGAGCTCGGCCAGCTGGCGATCACCCCGGCCCAGGTCGCCGAGCTCACCGGGCTGGTCGCCGCCGGCACGGTGAACGACAAGCTCGCCCGGCAGGTGCTCGACGGGGTGCTCGCCGGCCAGGGCGGTCCGGCGCAGGTCGTGGAGGCGCAGGGGCTGGCGGTGATGGGGGAGTCCGACGAGCTGGTGGCCGCCGTCGACGCCGCCATCGCCGGCGCCCCCGACGTCGTCGAGAAGGTCCGCGGCGGCAAGGTGCAGGCGCTGGGTGCGCTCGTCGGGCAGGTCATGAAGGTCACCCGCGGCAAGGCCGACGCCCCCACCGTCAAGCGCATGCTCGAGGAGCGCGTGCTCGGCTCCTGACCGGCCTACCGTGGCCGTGTGGCACTGCCGGCCGTGGAGCTGCGCCCGCTGACGCGGGCGGACTTCGGGCTGCTCGGCCGGTGGCTGGCGGAGCCGCTGGTCGCCCGCTGGTGGCACCACGAGTGGGGGCCGGACGCCGTCGAGCGGGACTTCGGCCCCTGCGTCGACGGCACGGAACCCACGCAGGTGCACCTGGGCGTGCACGCCGGCGACCCGTTCGGCCTCGTGCAGCTCTACGCGTTCCCCGCCTACCCGGAGTACGTCGCCGAGCTGGCCCCGGTCTGCCACGTCCCGCCGGGCGCGCTCAGCATCGACTACCTCGTCGGTGAACCGGCGGCCCGCGGCCGCGGGCTGGCCGCCGCGATGATCGCCGCCGCGGTCGCCCGGGGGTTCGCCGAGCACCCCGACGCGCAGGACGTCCTGGTGCCGGTGGCGCTGGGCAACACGGCGTCCTGGCGGGCGCTCCAGCGTGCCGGCGCCACGTGGTACGCGGCGGGTGAGCTGGCGCCGGACAACCCGGTCGACCCGCCCGACCACGTCGTCCACCGCTTCACGCGGCGGTAGCCGGCCGGCTACAGCGGCGAGCTGGCCCCCGACGACGGCGGGGTCACCCGCAGCACCTTGTCGTCGTCCTCGGCGGGCTCGCCGAGGCCGTCCCGGTTCGAGGTGGTGATCCACAACGCGCCGGCCGGGTCGACGGCGACGCTGCGCAGCCGCCCGTAGCGGCCCTCCAGGAACGACTCCGGCTCCTCGACCGGCTGGCCCGCCTGGTCCAGTTGCGCGATGGTCACCCGCTCGCCGTCCAGCGTGCCGAGGAACACGTACGGCCCGCTGACCGCGCAGCCGCCCAGTCCACCCTCGGACGCGGGCACCTCCAGCACCGGACGGGTGCCCTGCGGACCGACGTCGCCGTCGGGGCGGACGGCGTCCAGCGCGTCGGGGCCGGTCGCCGCCTCGTCGGTGGCGTACACCCGCTCGTCGGCACCGACGCACAGCGCGGTGACGTCGCGGTGGCCGCGGGAGGTGACCGGCCCGGCGCCCACCGGTTGGCCGAAGACGTCGACGGCGAGCACCTTGCCGGCCAGCGAGGCGGGGTCGGCGGCGAGCGCCGGGTTCCCCGTGTCGCCGGTGCCCACGTAGAGCGTGCCGTCCGGGCCGAAGACCAGGCCGCCGCCGTTGCCCGTCTCGCCGCGCGGGATGCCGGTGAGCACCGGGTTGGGCGTGCCGCCGATCGGGAAGCGGACCACCCGGTTGTCGGTGGCCGTGGAGACGTACGCGTAGAGCAGCCCGTCCTCGGGGAAGGTCGGGGACAGCGCCAGCCCGAGCAGCCCGCCGTCGCCGGCGGCGTCGATCGGCAGCACCATCAGCTCGCGGGCCGGAGAGCGGTCGGGGAACACCTGCAGCAACCGGCCGCTGTCCCGTTCGCCGACCACGGCGGTGCCGTCGGGCAGCACCACCAGCCCGGTGGGGACGGCGAGCCCGGTGGCGACGACGTTCGGGTCGCCGGCGGCCTCCTCCTGCTGGGTGCCGGGCGTGGAGGGCTGCCCGGGGACCGGGGCGGGGGGGCTGTCCCGCGGCGGGCCGACCTGCGGCGGCTGCCCCTGGGGGATCTCCCGGAACGGCCCGGACGGGGTGTACCCGCCGCCGCACCCGGTCAGTGCCGGGCCGCCGAGCAGGGTGCCGGCGAGCAGGGCACCGGCCAGCCGGGTGCGCCCGCGTGCCGTCCGCCGTCCCACGCCCGCCACAGTACGGCCCGCCGGCCCGCGGTGCGGTCGCCCGAGCGGGCCGCCGGGGCCGCTGCGCCCTAGGGTCGGGAGCCGTGCCGCAGACGCCCCCACCCCTGCTGGAGCTCGGCCCCGACGAGACGCTGCACGTGCTGGTGCCCTCGCGCGCGCTGGCCGGTGCGGTCGAGGCGCTGTCGCCGCGGGTGACGGCGCACCGCTTCGACCCGGCCGACGGCCTGCCCACCGGGGCGGCCACCCAGGCCCAGGTGCTCGTGCCCCGCGGTGGGTCCGAGCCGACCCGGGAGCTGCTGGACGCGCTGCCGGACCTGCGCCTGGTGCAGCTGCTCAGCGCGGGCGCGGAGAAGTTCGCCGGCCGGCTGCCCGACCGGGTGGTGCTGTGCAACGCCCGCGGCGCGCACACCCCCGCCACCGCCGAGTGGGCGGTGGCGGCCACGCTCGCCGCCCAGCGCGGGCTCCCGTCCTTCACCCGGGCGCAGGACGCCGGCCGCTGGGCGCCCGCCACGCACCACTCCCTGGTCGGCGCCCGGGTGCTGGTCGTCGGCGCCGGCGACATCGGCCGGACCATCGGCCGGATGCTCGCCGGGTTCGACGTCGAGCTGACCTGGGTCGCCCGCACCGCCCGCGACGGCGTGCACGCGATGGACGAGCTGCCCGAGCTGCTGCCGCACGCCGACGTCGTGGTGCTCATCGTGCCGGTCACCCCGCAGACCACGGGCATGGTCGACGCCCGCTTCCTCGCCGCCATGAAGGACGGCGCCCTGCTGGTCAACGCCGCCCGCGGCGTGGTCGTGGACACCGACGCCCTGCTGGCCGAGCTGCACCGCGGGCGGCTGCGCGCGGCGGTGGACGTCACCGACCCCGAGCCGCTCCCCGACGGGCACCCGCTGTTCGCCGCCCCGGGGTTGCTGCTGACCCCGCACGTGGCCGGTGACGTCCCCGTCACCGAGGCCCGGGCGACCGCGGCGGTCACCGAGCAGCTCGCGCGCGTGCTCGCCGGCCGGCCCCTGGAGAACGTCGTCCACGACTACTGAGAGGACCCCGTCCTCCTCACCCCTCGCAGGCTCGGGGTGAGCCTCGGGACGGGGCCGCACCGCCCCGCCCCGGCAGCCGGGCCGCTGTCGCCGGCCGGGGGAGCTGCCGCCTGCCTCCGGCACGGGCGGGTCCTGATCGCGGTCCGATCACGACACTGGAACTTTTCTTGACGCCCGTCACATCCCCTTCTAGTTTCCCTGTGACCTCAACCACTCCGGCAACGGTGCCGGCAGGGGCAGTCCGGCGGGTGGGCCCGCCGCCGAAAGGGGATCCCATGAAGCACCGCACCCGCTCCGTGCTGGCTGTCGCCGGCTGCGTCGCCCTCCTGTCGGCCTGCAGCACGGAAGCGCCCGAAGCCAGCGGCGGCGGTGGTGGTGGCGACGGGGACGACGTGCAGACCGGCAACGGCGTCACCGACGACACGATCAACGTCGGCATCCTCACCGACCTCTCCGGCCCCTTCGCCGTGAGCGCTCCGCTGCACGTGAGCCAGATCCAGGCCTACTGGGACCAGGTCAACGCCGACGGGGGCGTCTGCGGCCGCAACGTCGAGGTGCAGGTCCAGGACCACCAGTACGACCCGCAGCGGGCGGTCGCCCTGTACCGCAGCATGGCGCCGAACGTCGCTGCGCTGCAGCAGGTGCTCGGCTCGCCCGTGGTCGCGGCGCTGCTGCCGCTGGCCGAGGAGGACGACCTCTACGTCGGTGGCATGGGCTGGTCCAGCGTCGTCCTCGACTACCCGAACGCCCAGATCCCCGGCACCACCTACAGCATCGAGAGCGCCAACGGGATCGACTACCTCGTCGACGAGCTCGGGCTCTCCGAGGGCGACAAGGTCGGCGTCGTCTACTTCACCGGCGACCTCGGCGGTGACTCGCTGGCCGGGGCCGAGTACGCGGCCGAGCAGCGCGGCCTGGAGATCGTGGCGCAGCAGATCACCCCCGCCGACACCGACCTGTCCGCCCAGGCGTCCGCGCTGAGGGAGGCCGGGGTCTCCGCGGTGATCCTCGGCGCCGCGCCGGCCCAGCTGGCCTCGCTCGCCGCCGTCCTCTCCTCGCAGGGGCTCGACGTCCCGCTGCTGGGCAACTCCCCGACCTACAACCCGTCCCTGCTGGACGGGCCGGCCGGGCCGGCGCTGCTGGAGAACTTTCACTTCCTGAGCAGCATCGCCCCGTACAGCGCCGACGAGCCCGGCGTGCAGGAAGCCGTCGCGCTGCACCAGGAGGCGGCGCCCGACGTCCCGGCGGGCTGGGAGATCCCGGCGGGCAACGCCGAGGCCATGCTGCTGCGCGAGGCCATCGAGAACGCCTGCGAGGCCGGTGACCTCACGCCCGCGGGCATCGTCGCGGGGATCCAGCAGACCACCGACCTGGACACCGGCGGGATCCTCCCGGGCACGCTCGACTACTCCGAGGAGGGGCAGCCCCCGCTGCGCGAGGTGTACGTCATGCGCGCCGACGCCGAGGCGCCGGGCGGGCTGCGGCTGGAGGACACGATCCTCGGTCCCAGCGCCGAGAGCTACACCTTCGAGTGACCGCCGGCCCCGGCCCGGGCCCAGCGCCCGGGCCGGGACCTGGCTGCTCGACGGCCCTGCCGGCAGTCCTCCCGCCCCGGTGCCCGTGGCCCGGCGGGTGGTGTCTCCCCGTGGCCCCGGCCACCTGCCCGACCCCGTCCCGCTGAGAGGTGCCCCGTGCCCGATCCCCTCCTGACCGTGGAGGACCTCGCCGTGACCTACGGCGGCGCCGTGCAGGCGCTGCGCGGGGTCACCCTGCAGGTCGACGCCGGCTCGGTCGTGGCCGTCCTCGGCAGCAACGGTGCCGGGAAGACGACCCTGCTGCGTGCGGTGTCCCGGTCCCTCGGCGGCGTGGGCGGTGCCGTCACCGGCGGCCGGATCCGGTTCGACGGGCAGGACCTCGCCCGGCACGACTCCTCCTGGGCGGTGCGCGCCGGCCTGGTGCAGGTGCCGGAGGGGCGCCGGATCTTCCGTGACCTCACCGTCGAGGACAACCTGCAGGCCGGCGGCTACACCGTCGGCGACGCCAAGGCGCGCCGGCAGGCGCACGAGCGCGTCCTCGAGCTCTTCCCGGTGCTGGCCCAGCGTCGGGACCAGCGCGGCGGCCTGCTGTCGGGGGGCGAGCAGCAGATGCTGGCGATGGGCCGGGCGCTGATGACCTCGCCGAAGCTCCTGCTGCTCGACGAGCCCTCCCTCGGACTGGCGCCCCAGCTGGTCGAGCAGATCGGCGACATCATCAGCCAGATCCACTCCCAGGGGACGTCGGTGCTGCTCATCGAGCAGAACGCCGCCATGGGGCTGCGCGTGGCCGACCGTGCGTACGTGCTGGAGACCGGTGCGGTCACCGCCTCGGGCCCGGCCGCGGAGCTGGCCGCCACCGACGAGATCCGCAGCCGCTACCTCGGCGTGACCGACGCACCGACCCTCGATGGCGGCCGGCCCGCCACCGGGACCGCCGGGACCGCCGGGACCGACGCGGCCACCGGGGCCACCGCGGCGTCCGGAACGGCCGGCCGGGCACGGCCGGCGACCCCCCAGCGGCTGACCATCGACCAGCTGACCGTCCGGTTCGGCGGGATCACCGCACTGTCGGAGGTCTCCTTCACCGTCGAGCCCGGCACGATCCAGGCGCTGATCGGCCCCAACGGTGCCGGGAAGTCGACCTGCATCAACGTCCTCGGCGGCGCCTACCGGGCCACCAGCGGCACCGTCCACTACGGCGACGTCGAGGTGACCGGCAGCCCGCCGCACCGGCTCGCCGAGCTGGGTGTGGCGCGCACCTTCCAGAACATCTCGCTGGCCCTGGAGCAGACCGTCGAGGACAACCTGCTCGTCGGGCGCCACCACCTGATGCGCGCGGGCGCCGTGTCCGACGCGTTGCGGCTGCCGCGGGCCCGGCGGGAGGAACGGGAGCACCGGGCGGCGGTCCGGCGGACGGCCGAGCTGCTCGGCATCGACGACCTGCTGCAGCGGGAGGTGCACACCCTGTCCTACGGCGACCGGAAGCGCGTCGAGCTGGGCCGGGCGCTGGCCGCCGAGCCGACGCTGCTGCTGCTCGACGAGCCGGTGGCCGGCATGACCCACGGCGAGTCGGTGGAGATGGCGGCGGTCATCCGGACCGTGCAGTCCGAGCTCGGGCTCTCGGTGCTGCTCGTCGAGCACGACATGCCCTTCGTGATGGGGCTGGCCGCCCACATCACGGTCCTCGACTTCGGACAGCGCATCGCCGAGGGGACCCCCGCGGAGGTCCAGCGGGACCCCGAGGTGCTGCGCGCCTACCTCGGAACGGCGGCGGCATGAGCTACCTGCTGACCCAGCTGGCCAACGGCGTCTCCTACGGCCTGATCCTGGGCCTGATCGCCGTCGGCTTCGTCATCGTCTTCACCGCGACCGGCGTGCTGAACTTCGCGCACGGCTCGATCCTGCTGGCCGGGGCCTACCTGGTCGCCGTGCTGAAGGACCCGATCGGCTTCTGGCCCGCGGTCGTCGTCGGGGTGCTCGGCGCGGCCGTGCTCGCCGTGCTGGTCAACGCGGTCCTGGTGCGCAACCTCGCCGAGTCCGACCCCGGGACGGCGGCCACCCTGACCCTCGCGGTCCAGGTGCTGCTGCTCACCGAGCTGACCCGGCGGATCGGCAACCGGGTGCTCACCAACGGCGCTCCGTGGGGCGCCGACGTCGTCACCCTCGGGCCGGTGACCCTGCCGACCAGCCGCGCCGTCGCGGCGGGGGTGGCGGTCGTCGCCTTCGCCCTGCTGTGGTTCCTGTTCGCCCGGACCCGCGCCGGGGTCGCCATGCGGGCGGCCGCCAGCGACGGCGAGACCGCATCCCTGATGGGCATCCGGCTCTCCCGCACCGGCGCCACCGGATGGGCCCTCGCCGGCGCGCTGGCCGCGCTGGCCGGCATCTTCCTCACCTCGTTCCCCGCTCCCGGGGTGGCGCCGAGCGTCGCCCTCACCGCGCTGGCCGCCATCCCGGCCTGGGTGCTCGGCGGCTTCGACTCCGTGGTGGGGGCGATCGTCGGCGGCCTGGTCATCGGCATCTCGGTCGCGCTGGTGGTCGGCTACGAGTCGCACCTGGAGTTCCTCGGCCGCGGCCTGGGGGAGGTCGTTCCCTACGTGGTGATGATCGCCGTTCTGCTGGTCCGGCCGCAGGGGCTGTTCGGCAAGAAGGAGGCCGTCCGTGTCTGATCTCGCGCGCCGCCTCCCGGTGCTCCTCCCCGCCCTGGTGGCCGGGGTCGTGGCCCTCGCGCTCCCGTTCGTGCTCTCCGACTTCTGGCTGCAGACCGGGCTGTTCTCCATGGCCGCGGTGGTCGCCGCGATCGGGCTGACCCTGCTGGTCGGCACCGCCGGCCAGCTGTCCCTGGGGCACGCGGCGTTCGCCGCGCTGGGCGCCTACGTCTACGCCTGGGCGGCCGGCCCGGTCGACGGACGGGCCGCCGGGCTGGGCCTGCCCCCGCTGCTGGCGCTGGTGCTCGGCGGTCTGGTGGCGGCCCTGGCCGGTGCGCTGTTCAGCCCCATCTCCGGTCGGCTGCGCGGCATCTACCTGGGCCTGGCCACCCTCGGCCTGGTGTTCCTGGCCCGGCACGTGATGCTCAACCTCGAGGACGTCACCGGCGGGTTCAACGGCCGCAGCGTCGAGGCGCTGGCCGTCCCCGGGTTCAGCTTCAGCGACAACGAGCCCGACTACCTGGCCGTGGCCGGCGTGGAGTTCGGCGGGCTCCACCGGCTCTGGTACGTCTTCCTCGTCGTCGCCGTGGCCGCGGCCTGGATCGGCCGGAACCTGCTGGCCAGCCGCACCGGCCGGGCCTGGATGAACGTCCGGGACAGCGAGACGGCCGCCGCGGCGATGGGCATCCACGTCGCCCGCGCGAAGGCGACCGCGTTCATCGTCTCCTCCGCCTACGCCGGGATCGGTGGCGCCCTGATGGCCCTGGCCTACGGCCGCATCTCACCCGACGTCTTCACCTTCCAGCTGTCCATCGACTTCCTGATCATGATCGTCCTGGGCGGCGTGGGCACCATCGCCGGCGCGGTCATCGGAGCCGTCTTCGTGGTGACGCTGCCGCTGGTGCTCACCCAGTACAGCTCGGCGCTGCCGTTCCTGGCGCTGCCCGGGTCCGGTGGTGTCGACGCCGGCACGCTGGCCCGGTTCCTCTACGCGATCGCGATCATCCTCGTGCTGCTGTTCCTCCGCGGCGGCCTCATCGGGGGGATCAACCGGCTCCGCCACCGTCGCCGGCCGCCGGACAGCAGCGGCCTGCCCCCGGTGGCCGGGCCGACCGGCCGCCCGGACGACGCCGGGACCGCGGTCCGACCCGGTGTCCCGACCGCGTCGGAGAGCCCCTGAGGCGCCGCTGACGGCCGGGTCCCCGGCTCAGGGCGCGGGGATCCGGCCGTCGGTCAGCGCGGCCAGCCGGGGCAGGTCGCGGGCGCGCAGCACCGGGAGGCGCACCTGGCTGCCGCCGGCCGTCACCAGCCAGAGCGCGCGGTCCTCGGCCACCCGCACGCCGGCCAGCTCGGCCCAGGTGACCAGCCGCCGGCCCACCAGGGAGCGGACGGTCATCCCGTCGGGGCCGACGTCGACGCCGACCCGCAGCACCCACGCGGCGAGCACCAGCGGGACCACCAGCAGGAGCAGCAGCCAGGGCGTGGCGGCGGCCAGCGGCAGCACGCCGACGGCCAGCAGGCCCACCGGCAGCAGCGCCGTCCGGCTCATCCGCATCCGCACCGTTCCCACGCCCGCCGATGCTCCCAGACCCCGGTCAGCCCGCGGCGAGCCGGGCCAGCCGGTCGGCGGCGTCGGTGCCGGGCGCGGCGGTGTAGACCACCAGGTGCACCCCGGGGGCGTCGGCGGGGGTGAGCTGGTGGTGCTCCAGCACCAGCTCACCGACCTCGGGATGGGCGAAGCGGCGCTCTCCGGAGGTGAACCGGTCGACGTCGTGACTGGCCCAGCCGACCCGGAAGTGCTCGCTGGCCGCCTCCAGCCGGGCCACCAGCCGGACCACGGCCGGGTCGTGCAGCCGGCCGCCCACCTCGGCCCGGAACTGGGTGAGGAAGCGGCGGCTGTCGGTGGCCCAGTCGGCGAGCAGCCCGCGCACCCGGGGGTCGGTGAAGACCAGCCACAGCAGGTTCCGGTCGCCGTCCGCGGCGTCGGCGGCGCCGGGGTAGAAGCGTTCGTAGGCGCGGTTCCAGCCGACGATCGACCAGTCGGGCGTGATCGCGTAGGCGGGGGAGGGGCCCAGCGCGTCCAGCAGCCGCTGCAGGTGCGGCGGCAGCCCGCCGGCGCTGCCGGCCGGGACGGCGGCGGCGTGCCCGGCCAGGCGCAGCACGTACTCGTGCTCGGCCGCCGACATCTGCAGGGTGCGGGCCACCGCGTCGACCACCTGCCGGGACGGGCGGATGTCGCGCCCCTGCTCCAGCCACGTGTACCAGGTGTGGCTCACCCCGGCGAGCAGCGCCACCTCCTCCCGGCGCAGCCCGGGCGTGCGGCGCGCGCCGGCTCCGGGCAGCCCGACGGCGGCCGGGTCGACCTGCCGGCGGCGCGACCGCAGGAAGGCGGCGAGCTCCTCGCGCGGGGTGCCGGGCACGGGTGTCCTCCTCGGGGCGGCGATCACCTGGGTGGTGGTGCTGGTACCAGCATGGACCGCATCTGGGGCATGCGGACGGACCCGCCTAGCATCGCCGGCGTGACGACCGTCGAAGACCGACCCGAGCAGACCCCCGCCGTCGACATCAAGCCGCGCAGCCGGGCGGTGACCGACGGCGACGCCAAGGCCCCGGCCCGGGCGATGCTGCGCGCGGTGGGCATGGGCGACGACGACTTCGCCAAGCCGCAGATCGGCGTGGCCTCGTCCTGGAACGAGATCACCCCCTGCAACCTCTCCCTGGACCGGCTGGCCAAGAGCGCCAAGGAGGGGGTGCACGCCGCCGGCGGGTTCCCGCTGGAGTTCGGCACCATCTCGGTCTCCGACGGCATCTCCATGGGCCACGAGGGGATGCGCGCCTCGCTGGTGTCCCGCGAGGTGATCGCCGACTCGGTGGAGACGGTCATGTTCGCCGAGCGGCTGGACGGCTCGGTCCTGCTGGCCGGCTGCGACAAGTCGCTGCCCGGCATGCTGATGGCCGCCGCCCGGCTGGACCTCGCCAGCGTCTTCCTCTACTCCGGCTCCACCCTGCCGGGGAAGCTGGGTGACAAGGACCTCACGATCATCGACGTGTTCGAGGGTGTCGGCGCCTGCGCGCGGGGGCTGATCACCCGCGAGGAGCTGACCGCGATCGAGAAGGCCGCCTGCCCCGGTCAGGGCTCCTGCGGTGGCATGTACACGGCCAACACCATGGCCAGCGTCGCCGAGGCGCTGGGCATGAGCCTGCCCGGCAGCGCCGCCCCGCCGGCGCCGGACCGCCGCCGCGACGACTACGCGGTGAAGTCCGGCGAGGCCGTGGTCGAACTGCTCCGCAAGGGCATCACCGCGCGGCAGATCATGACCCGTGAGGCGTTCGAGAACGCGATCACCGTCGTCATGGCGCTGGGTGGCTCCACCAACGCCGTTCTGCACCTGATGGCCATCGCGCACGAGGCACAGGTCGAGCTGACGCTCGAGGACTTCAACCGGATCGGCGACCGCACGCCGCACCTGGCCGACGTGAAGCCCTTCGGCCGGTTCGTGATGACCGACGTCGACCGGGTCGGCGGTGTGCCCGTCGTGCTGCGCGCGCTGCTGGACGCCGGCCTGCTGCACGGTGACACGCTGACCGTCACCGGCAAGACCATGGCCGAGAACCTCGCCGAGCTCTCCCCGCCGGACCCCGACGGCGCGATCATCCACGCGATGGGCGAGCCGATCCACCGCACCGGTGGCCTGACGATCCTGCGCGGGTCGTTGGCCCCCGACGGCGCGGTGGTGAAGTCCGCCGGCTTCGACACCGACGTCTTCGAGGGCACCGCCCGGGTCTTCGACGGCGAGCAGGGCGCGATGGACGCCGTCACCGACGGCACGCTGCAGGCCGGTGACGTGGTGGTCATCCGCTACGAGGGGCCCAAGGGCGGGCCGGGCATGCGGGAGATGCTCGCGGTGACCGGCGCGATCAAGGGCGCGGGGCTGGGCAAGGACGTCCTGCTGCTCACCGACGGCCGCTTCTCCGGGGGCACGACCGGTCTGTGCGTCGGGCACATCGCGCCCGAGGCCACCGACGGCGGCCCCATCGCGTTCGTGCGCGACGGCGACCCGATCCGCCTGGACCTGGCCAACCGCACCCTGGAGCTGCTGGTCGACGACGACGAGCTGGCCCGCCGCCGGGAGGGGTGGGCGCCGCCCGCCCCGCGCTACACCACCGGGGTCCTCGGCAAGTACGCCAAGCTGGTCGGCTCGGCCGCGCAGGGGGCCGTCTGCGGCTGACGCCGACCGGACGGCCTGCCGCCCCCATGGGGTGAGACCCGCCCGGCGAGTCGTTCGGTCGGGCGGGTCCGGGGCCGACAGTTCCCGGTGTGGAGGAGACGCGCCGGTGTGCACCCGGCTGGTGGCCGCCGGCTGCCCTGGTGCTGACCGGGCGGGCCACCGGCCTGCTGCTGGGTGTCGCCGTCGCCGCGGTCGGCGTCGCCCTCCTCGCCGATCTCCTGCCGTCCCGGGCGTCAGGGGCCACGCTGCTCGGCTGCCTGGCCCTGGAGCTGTGGCGCCGTCGGCGCGCCGCCCGGGACCGGCCCCGGGCGCTCGCCCGGCTGCTCCGCTCGGAGTCGTTCGCCCGGTCCCTGGTGCACGCCGGCAGCGATGCGGCGCTGGTCCTCGACGGCACGCTGCGGATCGCCTGGGCCGCCCCCGGCCTGGCGACGACGACCGCGCGGGGCGCTCCGCTCACCGGCTGCCGCCTGGTCGACGCGGTGCACCCGGACGACGCGGCGGGGGTGGCCTCCTGGCTGACCGGCCCGGCGTCCGGCGCCGGCGGGTCGGCCGGGCTGTGCACGTTCCGGCTGCCCGCGCCCGGGGTGGGCTGGCGGGTGCTCGAGGCCGGGGCCACCGACCTGCGCGCCGACGCGGAGGTGCGGGCGCTGGTGCTGCACTGCCGGGACGTGACCGCGCGCCGGGACCGGGAACGGGAACTGAGCTCGCTGGCGTTCACCGACCCGCTCACCGGGTTGCCCAACCGGGCCGCGCAGCTCGAGGCGGTGGCGGAGCTGCTCGGCCGGCCGGGCAGCGAGGCGCGCGCCGACGAGGTGGCGCTGCTGGTCATCGAGGTGCAGGGGCTCCGGGAGGCCGGTGAGCAGGCCGGCCGGGACGTCGTGGACGTCGCCGTCGCCGAGGTCGCCCGCCGGCTGCGCGCCACGGTGCGCACCGGGGACCAGGTCGCCCGGGTCTCCAGCGCGTGCTTCGGCGTGCTCGCGCACGGCACCGGCGACGAGCCCGACCGGCTGGCCGCACGCTGCCTGGCCGTCATCGAGGCGCCGATCGGCACCGACGCAGGGCTGGTCGACCTCACCGCCGCGGTCGGGGTGGTGCCGCTGCCGCCCGGGCTCACCGTCCGCGAGGCCAGTGACCGGGCCGACCTGGCCGTGCTCGACGCCCGCGCCGCGGGGCCGGGGTCGGTGCGCCGCTACCACCCGGGGCTGACCGCCACCCGGGACCGCCGCGACCGGCTGCGCCGTGACCTGGTCGGTGCCCGCGAGCGCGGCGAGCTCACGCTCGTCTGGCAGCCCATCGTGGCGCTGGCCGACCACCGGGTCACCGGGGTGGAGGCGCTGCTGCGCTGGCGGCACCCGTTGCACGGGGAGGTGCAGCCCGAGGAGTTCCTGCCGGTCGCCGAGCGCGCCGGTCTGCTGGTGGAGCTGCAGCGCTGGCTGCTGCGCGCGGCCACCGCCGGCGTGCAGCAGCTGCCCCAGCACGGCCCGGCGTCGCTCCGGCTGGGGGTCAACGTCTCCGCCGCCCACCTGGCCGCCGGCACGCTGGTCGGGGACGTCACCGCGGCGCTGGCCCAGAGCGGCCTGGCGCCCGAGCGGCTCGTGGTGGAGATGCCGGAAGCGGCCCTGGACGGGTCGCACGTGATCGACGACGTGCGGGCGCTGCGGCTGATGGGGGTGCACCTGGCCCTCGACGACTTCGGCAGCGGCCGGTCCGCCCTGCCGCGGCTGGGCCAGCTCCCGGTCGACGTGCTCAAGCTCGACCGGACGATGCTGGCCGCCGTCGACCGGGACGCCTACACCCGGGTGGTGTGCGAGTCCGTCGTCGGCCTGGGGGCGTCGCTGGGCATCGACGTGGTCGCCGAGGGGGTGGAGACCACCAGTCAGCTCGCCGTCCTCGAGGGCATCGGCTGCGGCTACGCGCAGGGCTTCCTGCTCTCCCGTCCGGTCTCCCTCGGCGCTCTCGCCGAGCTCCTGGACGCCGGCTCGGGTCTGCTGTGGCCCGGCCTCGTGGGGCGGGCGGGGTGACCGTGCTCCCGGCCGCGCGGTGGCGCGCGAGCGCCACGCTGGCGGCGGCGGGGGAGTGGCCACGCACCGCCGTCCTGCTGCTGCTGGCCGTCGTCGCCGGTGGCGTGGCCCTGCTCGCCGCGCTGGTCCCCGGGCGGTCGGCGCACGCCGGTCCGCTGGTGCTCGGCCTGGCCACCCTGGCGCTCGGCGCGCTGGTGCACCGGCACGGCCGCCGCCCCGACGCCGTCTCCGCCGACGTCTGGCGCACCGTCGCCGTGATCGTCGGGCTGCTCGGGCTGGGGCAGGTGGTCCGCGGGGTCACCGGCGCGGGGATCAACCCGACGGCGCTCGGCCCGGGCGACCTGGCGCTGGCCGCCACGGCGCCGGTGACGCTGCTGCTGTGGTCGCGGCTGGTCCGTGCCACGGGCAGCCGGTTCCGCGCCTCGGTGACGCTGGACGCCGCGGTCGCGCTGGTCGCGCTCGGCGTGCTGGCCGAGGTGCTGCTGCCGGTGGTCGGCGGACCCGACGCCGACGGCGTCGACCGGCTGTTGCTCGCCGGCTACCCGGCGCTCGGCGCGGTGCTGCTGGCCGGTGGGCTGGTCACCTTCGCGGCCGTCGGCCCGGCCCGGCGGGCCGCGGCCGGCTGGCTGCTGCTGGCGCTGTGCGCACTGGCGGTGGCCGTGGTCAGCGGATCGTTCGCCGCCGTTCACCCCGCGCCCGGCTGGGACGTGCTGACCGCCACGACGCTCCTGGGCATGCTCGCGGCCACCACCCTGGCGCTGGAGGCCGACCCCGGCCCGGGCGCCGACGAGGGCGCCGACCCGGCGACCACGCCGCTGCTCGGGGTGGTGGTCAGCTACTGCCTGGCCTTCGGGGTGGTGCTGCTGCTGCTCGCCGGCTGGGCCGGTGGGCGGCCGGTCAGCGCACCGGAGGCGCTGGCCACCGGGCTGCTCCTGGCCGCCACCCTGGTCCGGACGCTGCTCTGGGCCACCGACGCCACCCGGCTCACCCACCAGGTGCTGCGCACCGAGGCCTACTTCCGCACGCTGGTGCACAGCGGGGCGGACATCACCATCGTGCTGGACCAGCGCGGCGACATCACCTGGGCGTCCGGCGCCGGCCAGGGTCCGGGGGCCTGGGCCGCGCGGGACCTGGAGGGCAGGCCGCTGCTCGACTTCGTCCACCCCGACGACCGTGCCGACCTCGTGCGCGTGCTGGCCACCGCCGACCTCGAGGACTCCCGCGGCAGCTCCTTCCGGCTGCGCACCCGGGACGGGGGCTGGCGGCCGTTCGAGTCGGTCCGGGTCATCCCGTCGGCGGCGCTGCAGGCCGCCCCCGAGGGCGCCCCGCGCGGCGCGTCCCGGAGCGGCAACGGCCTGGTGCTCCACCTGCGCGACGTCGACGGCCGGCGCGCCGGCGAGCTGGAGCTCGAACGGCTCGCCTACACCGACTACCTGACCGGGCTGCCCAACCGGGCCCGGCTGATGGCGGCCCTGGCCGGGGCGCGCAGTCGGGCCGCCGGAGGCGAGGCCGCCTGCCTGCTGCTGCTGGACCTCGACGGGTTCAAGGCGGTCAACGACATCGCCGGGCACGAGGCGGGTGACCTGCTGCTGGTCGAGGTCGCCGACCGGCTGCGCGCCACCGTCCGCGACCGGGACCTGGTGGGCCGGCTCGGCGGCGACGAGTTCGCGGTCGTCGTGCGCGGCGGGCTGTCCGAGGCGACGGCGCTGGCGGAGCGGGTCGTGACCGAGCTGGCGGGGGTGCACCGGTCGGTGCCGACGCCCGGCGCGGACCCGGACCTGGTCTTCGACGTCTCGTGCAGCGTCGGGGTGACCACGCTGGACCCGGCCGACGAGGTGCCGGCGACCATCCGCTCCGCAGACCTGGCGCTGCGCGCGGCCAAGGCGGCCGGCAAGGGCTGCGTGCGCCGCTCCGGCGAGGCGGCCGACAGTGCGACCGGACGGCGAACCCGGCTGGCCAGGGACCTGCCCGACGCGCTGTCCCGCGGGGAGCTGCGGCTGGAGTACCAGCCGGTCGTGGGCACCGTGGAGCGGCGCGTGCTGGGTCTGGAGGCCCTGGTGCGCTGGGACCACCCCGTGCTCGGCGCGGTCCCGCCGGCGGAGTTCGTCCCGCTCGCGGAGGACGACGGGCTGATCGTCCCGCTGCAGCGCTGGGTGCTGGAGCAGGCCACCGCGGAGCTCGCCGGGCTGCTGCGCCAGGGGCGGGACCTGCAGCTGGGGGTGAACATCAGCGTCCGGCACCTGCAGTCGGGCAGCCTGGTCCCCGACGTCGCGGCGGCGCTGGCCCGGGCCGGGCTGCCGCCGCGCCGGCTCATGCTGGAGGTCACCGAGTCGCTGTTCCTCGGCCAGCCCGACCGCGCCGACGGCGACCTGCAGACGCTGCACGACATGGGCTGCGTCATCTCCCTGGACGACTTCGGCCGCGGCTACTCAACGTTCGCCTACCTGACCCGGCTCCCGGTCGACGTGCTGAAGATGGACCGGGAGTTCCTGGCCGGCATCGAGTCCGACGAGCGCAGCGCCGCCCTCGTGCACACGGTCATCGAGCTGGGCCGGCGGCTGTCCATCGACGTGGTCGCCGAGGGGGTGGAGAGCCCCGGGGAGCTGGCCGCGCTGCAGGCGCTCGGCTGCCGGTACCTGCAGGGTCACCTGCTCGCGCGGCCCGTCGGCCCCGCCGACCTGGCCGCGGCGATCGACGCCTTCGACGCCGGCCTCCTCGACGGTCACCCGGCCGCCGTGACCGGCGGGCCCGCGGCGCTCTGACCGTCGTCCCACGTTCGCCGCGAGCACTGTCCACTCAGTGGGACGCGGTTGTTGACGCCCGGGCGGGAGGGGCGCACAGTGGTCCCGTGCCCCGCACCCGTCTGCTCCGTGCTCCTGGTCTCGTAGCGATCCGCTAGCGCGCCGGTCCCTCCCGACCGACGCGCCACCCCTCCGTGCCATGGCACGAGGGGTTTTTTGTTGGCCGGGCACCGCTCGGCCGGACCATCGAGCGACCGCCGCAGCACCCCACCCGCCCAGGGAGATCGTCGAAGATGAGCACCAGCACCGGCCGCACCGCTGCAGTCCCCGGTCCCACCGCTGCGCCGGGAGCCGGTCCCACACCGGCCACGCCGGTCGCCCCCACCGAGGCCGCCGCCGCGGCCACGCTCGGCGTCGAGGCCACCGAGCGGTCGATCGCCGAGGCCGCCGCGGAGCCCGCCACCGGGATCACCGGCGCGCAGAGCCTGGTCCGCGCGCTCGAGGCGGTCGGGGTCGAGGTCGTCTTCGGCATCCCGGGCGGGGCGATCCTGCCGGCCTACGACCCGCTGTTCGACTCCGCCGTCCGGCACGTGCTGGTGCGGCACGAGCAGGGCGCCGGGCACGCCGCCACCGGGTACGCCCAGGCCACCGGCCGGGTGGGCGTCTGCATGGCGACCTCCGGGCCGGGGGCGACCAACCTGGTCACCCCGCTGGCCGACGCCTACATGGACTCCGTGCCGGTGGTCGCCATCACCGGCCAGGTGCCCAGCGCGGCGATCGGCACCGACGCCTTCCAGGAGGCGGACATCCGCGGCATCACGATGCCGATCACCAAGCACAACTTCCTGGTGACCGACCCGGCGGACATCCCGCAGGCGATCGCCGAGGCCTTCCACCTGGCCGGCACCGGCCGCCCGGGCCCGGTGCTGGTCGACATCAGCAAGGACGCCCTGCAGGCGACCACCGACTTCAGCTGGCCGCCGCGGATGGACCTGCCCGGCTACAAGCCGACGACGCGCCCGCACGGCAAGCAGGTGCGCGAGGCGGCGGCGCTCATCGCCCGGGCCAACCGGCCGGTGCTCTACGTCGGCGGCGGCGTGCTCAAGGCCGGTGCCAGCCCCGAGCTGGCCGAGCTGGCCGAGCTCACCGGCGCCCCGGTGGTCACCACCCTCATGGCCCGCGGCGCCTTCCCCGACAGCCACCGGCAGAACCTGGGCATGCCGGGCATGCACGGCACCGTCGCCGCGGTCACCGCGCTGCAGAAGTCCGACGTGCTGGTCGCCCTCGGCGCCCGCTTCGACGACCGGGTCACCGGCCAGCTGTCGAGCTTCGCGCCGGAGGCGCAGGTCGTGCACGCCGACATCGACCCGGCCGAGATCGGCAAGAACCGCAAGGCCGACGTCCCGATCGTCGGTGACGCCAAGGAGACGATCGCCGAGCTGGTGACCGCTCTGCGCGCCGAGCAGGCCGCCGGCCGGACCGCCGACCTGAGCGCGTGGTGGGCTTCTCTGGACGACTGGCGGACCCGGTACCCGCTGGGCTACGACTGGCCCGAGGACGGCGCCCTCTCCCCGCAGTACGTGATCGAGCGGCTCGGTGCGATCGCCGGGCCCGACGCGATCTACACGTCCGGGGTGGGGCAGCACCAGATGTGGGCGGCCCAGTTCATCCGCTACGAGAAGCCGGGCACCTGGCTCAACAGCGGCGGGCTGGGCACGATGGGCTACTCGGTCCCGGCCGCGATGGGCGCGAAGTACGGCTGCCCGGACACCACGGTGTGGGCCATCGACGGCGACGGCTGCTTCCAGATGACCAACCAGGAGCTGGCCACCTGCGCCATCGAGGGCATCCCGATCAAGGTCGCGGTGATCAACAACGGCAACCTGGGCATGGTCCGGCAGTGGCAGACCCTGTTCTACGAGGGGCGCTACTCGAACACCCACCTGAACACCCACGGCGGCGAGCCGGGCTCGGGCAGGCCGGTGCGCATCCCGGACTTCGTCGCCCTGGCCGAGGCGCTGGGCTGCGTCGGGCTCCGCTGCGAGAGCAAGGACGACGTGGACGCGGTGATCGAGAAGGCGATGGCGATCGACGACGCCCCCGTGGTGATCGACTTCGTCGTCGGCTCCGACGCGCAGGTGTGGCCGATGGTCGCCGCCGGTGCGAGCAACGACGAGATCCTGGCCGCGCGCGACGTGCGCCCGGTCTTCGGGGAGGGGCAGGTCTGATGCCACGACACACGCTCTCGGTCCTGGTGGAGAACAAGTCCGGCGTGCTCGCCCGGGTCTCGGCGCTGTTCAGCCGGCGCGGGTTCAACATCGAGTCCCTCGCCGTCGGGCCCACCGAGAACCCCGACCTGTCCCGGATGACGATCGTCGCCGAGGCGGAGAGCCAGCCGCTGGAGCAGATCACCAAGCAGCTGAACAAGCTGATCGAGGTGATCAAGATCGTCGAGCTGGAGTCCGAGGCCGCCGTCCAGCGCGAGCTGCTGCTGGTCAAGGTCCGCGCGCCGATGGCCGACCGCGCCCAGGTGCTGCAGACCGCCGAGCTGTTCCGCGCCCGGGTCATCGACGTCAACACCGAGACGGTCACCCTCGAGGCGACCGGCACGCCGGACAAGCTGCAGGCGCTGCTGGCCGTGCTCGCCCCGCTGGGGATCAAGGAGATGGCCCAGTCCGGCACGGTCGCGCTGGCCCGCGGCCCGCGGTCGATGAGCGGTGCCGGTACCTTGCGCCCGGTCGAGCGCTCCGCCTGATCAAGGACCCTCGCCCCCGACTTCCCGCCAAAATGGCCATTTTGGCGGTCCACCAACTGAAGGAGAGCATCACCGCATGGCCGCCGAGATCTTCTACGACGACGACGCCGACCTCTCGATCATCCAGGGCCGCACCGTCGCCGTCCTGGGCTACGGCAGCCAGGGGCACGCCCACGCGCTCTCGCTGCGCGACTCCGGCGTCGACGTCCGCGTCGGCCTGCCCGAGGGCTCGAAGAGCCGGGCCAAGGCCGAGGCCGAGGGGCTGCGCGTGGTCACCCCCGCCGAGGCCTCCGCCGAGGCCGACCTGATCATGATCCTGGCGCCGGACCACGTGCAGCGGAAGCTGTACGCCGAGTCGGTCGAGCCCAACCTGCAGGCCGGTGACGCGCTGTTCTTCGGCCACGGCTTCAACATCCGGTTCGGCTACATCAAGCCCCCGGCCGACGTCGACGTCGCCATGGTCGCCCCCAAGGGCCCCGGTCACCTGGTGCGCCGGGAGTTCGCCGACGGCAAGGGCGTGCCCTGCCTGATCGCCGTCGAGCAGGACGCCAGCGGCAAGGCCCAGGCGCTCGCGCTCTCCTACGCCAAGGCGATCGGCGGCACCCGTGCCGGGGTCATCAAGACGACCTTCGCCGAGGAGACCGAGACCGACCTGTTCGGTGAGCAGGCGGTGCTCTGCGGTGGCATGTCGGCCCTGGTCACCGCCGGGTTCGAGACGCTCACCGAGGCCGGCTACCAGCCGGAGATCGCCTACTTCGAGTGCCTGCACGAGCTGAAGCTGATCGTCGACCTGATGTACGAGGGCGGCATCGCCAAGCAGCGCTGGTCGGTGTCCGACACGGCCGAGTACGGCGACTACACCTCCGGCCCCAAGGTCGTCGACGCCCGGGTCAAGGAGTCGATGAAGGACGTGCTCACCGCCATCCAGGACGGCTCGTGGGCCGCGGCGTTCATCGCCGACCAGGACGCCGGTGCCCCGGACTTCCAGGCCAAGCGGGCCGCCGCCGAGGCGCACCCGATCGAGGCCACCGGCCGCCAGCTGCGCGGCCTGATGAGCTGGGTGTCGGCCAGCGACGACTACACCGGTACCGCCGCGCGCTGAAAAAGGGCCCTCCTGCCCCCCACCGCTCGCACGCTCGCGGCGGGACCCTGCAGGGGGGCCACCCGGCGGCTCACGTGACGGCCCCCGCAGCGTGCGCGCTGCGGGGGCCGTCGTCGTTCAGCGGCGGGCGGCGCGCCGGGCGCGGTGCGCGGCGAAGTACTCCGTCGCCGGCCGCAGGCACAGCAGCACCAGGATGGCCAGCGCCCCGAGGAAGAGCACCAGGGAGAAGACCAGGGCACCGCCCGTCCCCGGCTCCCCGGAACCGGCGGTCGCGACCGTGGAGACCAGGACGAAGCCGGTGGTCACCACCGAGATCGACGAGCCCACCAGCAGCAGCACCCGGCTGCGGCCGCGCAGCGCCAGGACGCCGCCCCACACCATCACCACCGTCCAGGCCAGCGCGACCACGCCCACCACCACGAGGACCCCGCGCACCCCGTCGAGCTCGTTCGGCTCCAGCTCGCCGCCCAGCGTGGGGTCGGTGGCCAGCGCCGCGTCGACCAGGTCGTCGATGAAGGCGCCACCGGCGAAGAAGGCCAGGGCGACCAGCACGCCCAGTGAGGCGTAGACGAAGGCCAGCACCGCCGCGGTGACGACCGCACCGGGCCGGGCGGGCGGCAGGCCCGGGTCGACGCCGCCGGGAGCGCCGCCGTAGGGCCCGTACCGGCCGTAGGCCGGCTGCTGGCCGTACTGCCCCCAGGGCGCCTGCTGGGGTGCCTGCTGGGGTGACTGCTGGGGTGACTGGCCGTACGGCCCCCAGGGCGCCGGCTGCGGTGACTGGCCGTACTGCCCGTAGGGGGACGGCTGGCCGGACTGCGGCTGCTGGCCCCATCCGGGTTCCTGCCGGCCGGGAACGTCCGGGTCGTTGCTCATGATCTCCTCCGCACGGGCCGGTGGCACCGGCGCTGCGGTCAGGATGGCGGCGCCGGACGGCGGGGGGCAAGCAGCCCCACCGGTCGCCCGACGCGCCCGTCCGGCGTCCACCCAGTGGGACCGGTGACACCGGCCCGACCAGCGGGGCGACCGCGCTCCTAGGCTGTTGCCCCGTGACCGCCACCACGCCCGGGACCGCGCCCGTCGTCCTCATCGCCGAAGAGCTCGCACCCAGCGTCCTGCAGGTGCTCGGGGACGACGTGGAGATCCGCCACGTCGACGGCGCCGACCGCGCCGCGCTGCTGCCGGCGCTGGCCGAGGCCTCCGCCGTGCTCATTCGCTCCGCGACACAGATCGACGCGGAGGCGCTCGCCGCGGCCCCCCGGCTGAAGGTCGTGGCCCGGGCCGGCATCGGCCTGGACAACGTCGACGTCCCGGCCGCCACCGAGCGCGGTGTGCTGGTGGTCAACGCGCCGACGTCGAACATCGTCAGCGCAGCCGAGCACGCGGTGGCCCTGCTGCTGGCCGCCGCCCGGCACATCCCGGCCGCCGACGCCTCGCTGCGCGCCGGGAAGTGGGCCCGGTCGAAGTTCACCGGCGTCGAGGTCACCGACAAGACCGTGGGCGTGGTCGGGCTCGGCCGCATCGGCGTGCTGGTGGCCCAGCGGCTGGCTGCCTTCGGCGTCACCCTGATCGCCTACGACCCCTACATCCAGCCCGGCCGTGCGGCCCAGCTCGGCGTCCGGCTGGTGAGCCTGGACGAGCTGCTGCGCGAGTCGGACTTCATCACCGTCCACCTGCCGAAGACCCCGGAGACCCTCGGGCTCATCGGCCGGGACCAGCTGGCCGCCACCAAGCCCGGCGTGATCATCGTCAACGCCGCCCGCGGCGGTCTGGTCGACGAGGCGGCGCTGGCCGAGGCGCTGCAGTCGGGCCAGGTCGGCGCGGCGGGCATCGACGTCTACGCCAAGGAGCCGTGCACCGACAGCCCGCTGTTCGGGCTGCCCAACGTTGTCGTCACCCCGCACTTGGGCGCCTCCACCACCGAGGCGCAGGACAAGGCCGGCACCGCGGTGGCCCGCAGCGTGCGCCTGGCGCTGCAGGGCGACTTCGTGCCCGACGCGGTCAACGTGCAGGCCGGTGGTGTCGTGGCCGAGGACGTGCGCCCCGGGCTGCCACTGGCGGAGAAGCTGGGCCGGGTGTTCACCGCCGTGGCCGGTGGGCTCGCCCAGTCGGTGCACGTCGAGGTGCAGGGGAAGATCGCCGAGTACGACGTCTCGGTCGTCCAGCTCGCCGTCCTGCGCGGGGTCTTCACCGACGTCGTCGAGGAGCCGGTCACCTACGTCAACGCCCCGCTGCTGGCCGACCAGCGCGGCCTGGACGTGGGGCTGTCCAGCAGCACGGAGAGCCCGGACTACCGGAACTTGATCAGCATCCGCGGGGCGATGGCCGACGGGGCGGAGGTCGCCGTCTCCGGCACGCTGTACGGGAAGAACCAGGTGCCCAAGCTGACCGAGGTCAGCGGCTTCGACCTGGACCTGACCGCCGACGGGTACCTGCTGTTCTTCGTCTACGCCGACCGACCCGGCGTGGTCGGCGCCGTCGGTGCCGCGCTGGGGGAGGCGGGGATCAACATCGCCGGCGCCCAGGTCAGCCGGACCACCCAGGGCGGGGACGCGCTCATGGCGGTCACCGTCGACAGCCCGGTCAGCGGCGAGCTGCTCGCCGACATCGCCGGCCGCATCGGCGCCCGCCAGGTGCGGGCCGCGGACCTGAACCCCAGCTGATCCCACCGCGCCTCCCGAGGCCGCGCCGTCCGACCCGGGCGGCGCGGCCTCGCTGCGTCCGGGGGCTGGAGCGGGGGCGCTGTTCGGGACACCCGGCGAGGTCGTTGAGCGTCACCCGATCGTGTCGACCGCGTCACGGGCACTGCGCCGAATGGCCCGCGCCACGAACAACGGAACGTGTTCGGAACGGATGGCGAACACCGCGGTCATCGAGCCCCGGCAGATGCCTCGCGCCGGCCGTGTGACTGAGCCGAACGGCCTATTGGCCGTTAGCGACGGCAACGACCACGCTCTGTCTGGCCCGTCTGACCGTGCGTGCAGCCGGGCCTCGCGCACGAACACAGGCGCAAGGACACTGACAGGGGTGCACGTGGGTTCGGAGAGCACACACACGAACCGGGCGGGACGCCGGCGCGTCGCCGTCCGGACGGGGGTCGTCGCCGTCGCGGCGGCCCTCGCGACCACCGGGGGGACGACCGGGGCGCTCGCCGCGCCCGCTGCCCCGATCGCCGACCGGGCGCAGGCGGAGCTGACCGCCGGGCAGCTGGCGCAGGTCCAGGCCGCGGTGGCCGCCCGGGGCACGGGGGCCGTCCCGGCCGGACTCCCCGAGAGCGGGCCGGCCTCCTTCTTCCTCCAGCTGGACACGCCGGCGACCTCCCAGGTCTACGCCGACACCCTGGTCGCCGGGAGCCCGGCCCAGGCGGCCGACGCCGCCCGCGCGGCGAAGCCCGGGGTCGAGGCGGCGGCCGCGGACGTCGTCGGGGAGCTGCCGGCCGCGGTGCCGGACGCCGAGGTGCTGTACACCGCCTCGACCGTCGTCTCCGGGGTGGCGGTCGCCGCCGACGCCGCCGACCAGGCCGCGCTGAGCGCGCTGCCCGGCGTGACCGCGGTCCTCCCGATCACCCCGAAGACGGTCAGCAACACCGGCGCCGCCCGGGTCGTCGACGCGGTCGCCGCGTGGCAGGACCTGGGCAACACCGGCGAGGGCGTCTCGATCGGGATCATCGACACCGGCATCGACTACACCCACGCCGACTTCGGCGGCAGCGGCGACGTCGCCCAGTTCGCCGCCCTCCAGGCGGCCGAGGCGGCCCCCGCCCCGGTCGGGGTGTACCCCAACGCCAAGGTCGTCGGCGGCCGCGACTTCGTCGGCGACGACTACAACGCCGACCCGACCAGCCCCGACCACCAGCCGGTGGCCCGCCCCGACGACAACCCGCTGGACTGCAACGGCCACGGCACCCACGTCGCCGGCACCGCCGCCGGGTACGGCGTGACCGCCGACGGGGCGACCTACCGCGGCGGCTACGGCGGCTCCTTCGACGCCGGCAGCCTGCGCATCGGCCCCGGCACGGCGCCGGAGGCCTCCCTGTACGCGCTGAAGGTGTTCGGCTGCGAGGGTTCCACGGACGTGACCGTCCAGGCGCTCGAGTGGGCCATGGACCCCGACGGTGACGGCTCCATCGAGGACCACCTCGACGTCGTCAACCTCTCCCTCGGGTCGGACTACGGCCTGGCCGACGACGCCGACGCGATGGTCGCCAACGAGGCGATGAAGCACGGCATGCTCGTGGTCATGTCGGCCGGCAACGCCGCGGACAGCTTCGACATCGGTGGCTCGCCGGGCAACGCGCCCCGCGGCATCGGCGTGGCCGCCTCCAACGACGGATACGGGATCTTCGACGGCTGGCAGGTCGTCGCCGGCGGCGGTCCCGAGGGCGTCCGCCCGGGGCTGCGGTCGGTCGCCTACAGCGACCTGGACGAGTCCGGGGCCGTCAAGCCCGACGTCACCGCTCCGGTCGTGCTGCCCGAGGCAGGGGACGACCCGACCGGCTGCGCCCCGTGGAGCGGGGACTACAGCGGCGAGATCGTGCTCGTCCAGGCGGCCGGCTTCGCCTGCGGCTCGGTGGCCAAGGGCGGCAACGCCCGCGACTCGGGCGCCGTCGGGTTCATGATCATCGGTGACGACGACCTGCTGGAGACCGGCATCACCGGCGTCCCGCAGGTCCCGGGCATCCTCACCACGGCCACCGACGGCGCGGCGCTGGCCGACGCGGTCGCGGCCGGCCCGGTCACCGTGACCTTCGGGCCGAGCCTCAAGGACGCCGCCACCGTCGACGACCCGGCGCAGGTCGACCTGCTGGCGTCGTTCTCCTCCCGGGGCACCCGCCAGGCAGGGGGGCTCAAGCCCGACGTCTCCGCGCCCGGCGTGACCGTCTACTCCGCCGCGGTCGGCACCGGGAGCGAGGGCGTCAGCCAGTCCGGCACCTCGATGGCCGCACCGGTCACCGCAGGCGTCACCGCGCTGCTCCGCGCGGCGCACCCGGACTGGACGACGGAGGAGGTCAAGGCCGACCTGATGAACACCGCCGGCGCCGACATCTCCACCGCCGACGGCACCGTGTACGGCCCGAACCGGCAGGGCGCCGGCCGCATCGACGCGCGGGCGGCGCTGGCCAACCAGGTCCTCGCCTACGCCGACGCCGGCTCCGGGGTCGTCTCGGCCTCCTTCGGCGTGGTCGAGGCGATCGACCCCAAGGTCGTGCAGAACCGCCAGGTGACCGTCTCGAACAAGAGCGACCGGACGGTCACCTACACGCTGGCCTACCAGGGGCTGGCGCAGCAGCCGGGCGTCACCTACCGGGTGGAGCCCTCCGTCGTCTCGGTCGCTCCGCGCACCAAGACGGTGGTCAACGTGGTCATGACCGTGACCCGTGACCAGCTGCGCAAGGTCGCCGACCCGACCGTGGTCACCGACGACGGGCGGCAGTTCCTCGGCGAGGCCAGCGGCCGGCTGGTCCTCACGCCGAAGACCGCCGGTACGCCGGCGCTGCGGGTCCCGGTGCACGCCAACGCGAAGCCCGCGTCGAACCTGGTCGCCCAGGACCGGCAGCCGGGCAAGACGATCACGCTGGTCGGCCGGGGCGTGGCCAACGGCCCGTTCGGCGAGCCGTCGTCCTACACCTCCCTCGGGAGCGCGTTCGAGCGGCTGGGCGTGAGCCCGCAGCTGCCCAGGTGCACGACCGAGGCCCGGTCGGACTGCTACAAGTCCGAGCTGGAGCGGTCGGTGGACCTGGCCCAGGTCGGGGTCGCCTCCGACGTCGCGGCCAACCCGGACGACCCGTGGCTGTACGTCGGCGTCTCGGCGCACGGCCGGTACACCTCGCCGGAGACGGCGGTGAACTACGGGATGTACCTCGACGCGACCGGTGACGGGGTGTGGGACTACCAGGTGACCACCACCCGGATCGCCGACTACGACGCCCCGCTGGTCGTCGTCACCGACCGGGAGTACGGCCTGCTACCGAGCAACGACGACCCGTGGATCGGCTACCTGAACGTGGCCGACGGCACGGTGGACACCAACGCCTTCGACTCCGACGTCCAGCTGCTCGGCGCGCCGCTGTCGGTGATGCCCCTGATCACCGCGGACGCCAGCCGGATCTCCTTCGGTGTCCAGTCGGCCAGCGCCTACGGCACGGTCGACGACCTGGGCACGGTGACCGGGCCGGACGGCGGCGCGGAGCTCGCCCCCGAACGGATGAGCTTCGACCCGCTGCACCCGGGGCTGTCGTTCACCGCCGCCGGCGGGCCGGCGGTGCTCGTGCCGGTCACCGGGGGCAGCACCATCGAGGTGGCGCAGAGCCCGGCCTACGCCCAGGACACCGCCGTCGGCGGGCCCAAGGGTGCGATGGTCGTGCTGCAGCACAACGGCAGCACCGGCCCGGGCCGGACCCAGTTCGTCCCGGTGGCCGAGCGGCCGGGCGCACCGGCCGCGCCGTGACGGTGCCGGCCGGCCCGGCATGGCACCGGGCCGGCCGGCCCTGACCTGACGCACCACCACCGCTCCACCACCGGGCGCCCCCGGCGAGGACCTCCCTCGCCGGGGGCGTCCGGCGTGTACGGGTGGTGGTGGCTCGGACGCCGCCCACTAACCTCAGGCCTCATGCGGCTGGCAGTGGTCCCTGGAGACGGCATCGGTCAAGAAGTGGTGGCGGAGGGCCTCAAGGTCCTGGGCGCGGTGGCGCCGGACGTCGAGACCACCCGGTACGACCTGGGGGCGGCCCGCTGGCAGCGCACCGGCGAGCTGCTGCCCGACGCGGTGCTCGACGAGCTCCGCCAGCACGACGCGATCCTGCTCGGCGCCGTCGGTGACCCCAGCGTCCCGGCCGGCATCCTCGAGCGCGGCCTGCTGCTCAAGCTGCGCTTCGAGCTCGACCACCACGTCAACCTGCGCCCGGCCCGGCTCTTCGACGGCGTGACCAGCCCGCTGGCCGACCCGGGCGAGATCGACATGCTGTGCATCCGCGAGGGCACCGAGGGGCCCTACGTGGGCAACGGCGGCGTGCTGCGCCGGGACACCCCGCACGAGGTGGCCACCGAGGTCAGCCTGAACACCGCCTTCGGCGTCGAGCGGGTGGTCCGCTACGCCTTCGAGCGGGCCACCGCCCGCCCGCGCAAGCACCTGACGCTGATCCACAAGACCAACGTGCTCACCCACGCCGGGTCACTCTGGTCGCGCACCGTGGAGGAGGTGGGCGCGGAGTTCCCCGAGGTCTCCGTCGCCTACCAGCACGTCGACGCCGCGGCGATGTTCTTCATCACCGACCCCGGCCGGTACGACGTGATCGTCACCGACAACCTCTTCGGCGACATCGTCACCGACGTCGCAGCCGCGGTCACCGGCGGCATCGGGCTGGCGGCCAGCGGCAACCTCGACGTCTCGGGCACCAACCCGAGCATGTTCGAGCCGGTGCACGGCTCGGCGCCGGACATCGCCGGGCAGGGCATCGCCGACCCGACCGCCACCGTGCTGTCGGTGGGTCTGATGCTGGAGCACCTGGGCCGCCCGGAGCTGGCGAAGAAGGTCAACGCGGCGGTCGCCTTCGACCTCTCCACCCGCGACCCGAAGGCACAGGTCCGGACCGCAGAGGTCGGCGACCGGCTCGCGGCGCTCGCCGGCGGCTGAGGAAGGCCCCCTCCGCCCCCACGCCTCGCTCCGCGCTCGCCGCGGGCCCCTGCGGAGGGGCCGTCCCACCGGCGGGGTGGTTCCGGCCCGACACCAGCTCGCCGCGCCCTGGAGTGGCGGTCGTGCTGGCTGCGGTTCGAGAACGCTACGGGCCGCCGGAGGGCGTGACGGTCCGCGAGGTCCCGGCGCCCACCGTGCGGCCGGGTGAGCTGCTGGTCCGGGTGCACTGCACCACCGTCAACCGCACCGACTGCGCGTACCGCGCCGGCACCCCCCGGTTCACCCGGCTGCTCACCGGGGTGCGCCGGCCCCGCGCGACCGTGCTGGGCTCCGAGTTCGCCGGTGTGGTGGAGGCGGTGGGTGACGGGGTGCGTGACCCTGCGGTCGGTGACCGGGTGTTCGGCTACGTGGAGGGTCGGTTCGGCGCCCATGCGGAGCTGCTGACCGTTCCTGCGGACGGCTTCGTGGCGCTCGTCCCCGACGGCGTCCCCGACGAGGTGGCGGCCGCCGCCACCGAGGGCGCGCACTACGCCGTGGCGGTCCTCCGCCGGGCCCGGATCGCCGCAGGTGAGGACGTGCTCGTGTACGGCGCGGCGGGGGCGATCGGCTCGGCAGCGGTCCAGTTGCTGCGGGTGCTCGGCGCGCACGTCACCGCTGTCTGCGACGGGCCGCAGGTCGAACTGGTCCGCAGCCTGGGCGCGGAGCGGGTCATCGACCGGACGAGCGAGGACTTCCTCGCCGGCCCGCACCGCTACGACGTCGTGGTGGACGCGGTCGGGAAGAGCTCGTTCGGCCGCTGCCGGCGGCTGCTGCGGCCGGGTGGGCGCTACGTCTCCGGCGAGCTGGGCCGGTTCGCCCAGAACCCGCTGCTCGCCCTGGCCACCCCGCTGCTCCGCGGGCGCCGGGTGGTGTTCCCGGTGCCGGTGACCGATCCCGGCATGCCCGCGCAGCTCCGGGACCTGCTGGCCTCCGGTGCCTTCCGGCCCGTCCTGGACGAGCGGCGCTGGCCGCTGACGGAGATCGTCGAGGCCTACCGGTTCGTGGAGACGGGGCGCAAGACCGGCAGCGTCGTCATCGACGTGGGCTGACCGGCGGGCCGTTCCAGCGCGTCACGACGGCGGCTCGGCGCGGAGCAGGTCGCCGGCCGGCACCGGCAGGTGCGCCCGCGCGGCCGCCTCGCCGGGGGCCGGCCACTCGAGCCCGACCAGGCAGCCGGTGGGGGAGACCTCGACCAGCGCGACCGGCTGCCAGGTCCAGTCCGGCTCCGGCCTGGTGGCGTCCAGCCGGCCACGGGGCAGCGGGCTGGGCAGCCGGCACCACCAGCGGCCCTGCAGCATCCCCAGCCCTCGGGTGAGCAGCAGCTCCCGCGCATCCCGGCGCGGCTGCGCGCGCCCGGCGACGGTGCCCGGCAGCGTGCGCGGCACGACGGTGCCGTCCGGCGCCGGCTCGAGCCAGCCCACGGCCTCGCCGTCGGTGGGGCGGTGCACGAGCTCCCAGGTGGTCACGCCGTCCTCCTCGCGGTCGCCGCGGATGGTGCCGCGCAGGAGTCGGCCGCGTACGCCCTTTTCGTCCCAGGCAGTGGACGGGCCGTTCCACGTCCGGGGCCGCCGTGGTCTACTCGACGTGATGGACGCCACCGGCACGATCATCATCGCCTAGCGCGCAGTCACCCTCCCGACTGCGCGCGACCTCCCGTACCCCGGGAGGTTTTTTCGTGTCTGGGGAGGATCGACCTGATCCGGGAGAGCTCGTGCCCACCGAACTGGACTTCCACGTCTTCGACACGACGCTGCGCGACGGCGCCCAGCGGGAGGGCGTGAGCTACTCCGTCGCCGACAAGCTCGCCGTCGCCCGGCTGCTGGACGAGATCGGCGTCGGGTTCATCGAGGGCGGCTGGCCCGGGGCGCTGCCCAAGGACACCGAGTTCTTCGCCCGCGCGCGCACCGAGCTGCAGTTGCGGCACGCCCAGCTGGTCGCCTTCGGCGCCACCCGCAAGGCCGGCGTCCGGGTCGAGGACGACCCGCAGGTGCAGGCGCTGCTGGACTCGGGGGCGCCGGTGGTCTGCGTCGTGGCCAAGTCCGACGTCCGGCACGTCCGCGAGGCGCTGCGCACCTCGCTGGAGGAGAACCTGGCGATGGTGGCCGACACCGTCAGCCACCTGGTGGCCGCCGGACGCCGGGTGTTCGTCGACTGCGAGCACTTCTTCGACGGGTACGCCATCGACCCCGACCACGGCGTGCGGGTGCTGGCCGCCGCCTTCGCCGCCGGCGCCGAGGTCGGCGTCCTCTGTGACACCAACGGCGGCATGCTGCCGACGGGGGTCGCCCGGGTGGTGGCCGACGTGCGCTCGCGCGTCGTCGGCCGGCTGGGCATCCACTGCCAGGACGACACCGGCTGCGCCGTCGCCAACTCGCTGGCCGCGGTCGAGGCCGGCGTGACGCACGTCCAGGGCACCGCCAACGGGTACGGCGAGCGGGCCGGCAACGCCGACATCTTCGCGCTGATCGGCAACCTGGTGACGAAGATGGGCCTGCCGGTGGTGCCGGCGGAGTGCCTGCCGGAGCTGACCCGGGTGAGCGCGGCGATCGCCGAGCTGGCCAACATCGCCCCCGACGACCACCAGCCCTACGTCGGCGCCTCGGCGTTCGCGCACAAGGCAGGCCTGCACGCCAGCGCGATCAAGGTCGACCCCCAGCTGTACAACCACCTGGACCCCGCCGTGGTCGGCAACGACATGCGGATCCTGGTCACCGAGATGGCCGGCCGCGCCTCGGTGGAGCTCAAGGGCCGCGAGCTCGGCGTCGACCTCGACGGCCAGGGCGACGCCATCGGCCGGGTCGTGGACCAGGTCAAGGTGCTCGAGGCCGACGGCTGGTCCTTCGAGGCCGCCGACGCCTCCTTCGAGCTGCTGCTGCGTGCCCAGCTGCCCGACGCCCCCGAGCCGCTGTTCGAGCTGGAGAGCTACCGCACCTCGGTCGAGCACTGGGGCAACGGCGTGGTGGTCAGCGAGGCCACGGTGAAGGTGCACGTGCGGACGGCATCGGGTGAGCGGGAGCGGATCATCAGCACCGCGGAGGGCAACGGGCCGGTCAACGCCCTGGACAACGCGCTGCGCCAGGCCCTCGTCGGCCAGTTCCCGGCGCTCGCCGGGGTGTCGCTGGCCGACTACAAGGTGCGCATCCTCGGCTGGAACGGCGGCACCAGCGCCACCACCCGGGTGCTCATCGACAGCACCGACGGCGCGGGGGAGTGGACCACCGTCGGCGTGCACGACAACATCGTCGAGGCCTCCTGGCACGCCCTGGTCGACGCGCTCACCTACGCGGTGCGGCACCGGCCGGGAGCGCCCGCGGTGGTCCACCCCGCCTCCGCTCCCGCATGACCGGACCGGGCGCGGCGGTCGTGGTCGGGGGCGGGGTCGCGGGGCTGGCCGTGGCGGCCTCCCTGACCCGGGCCGGCTGGCGCGTCCGCGTGCTGGAGCGCGCCACCGCGTTCGGTGAGGTCGGCGCGGGTCTCGCGGTCACCCGGAACGGGATGGCGGCGCTCGACGCCCTCGGGGTGGGTGACCGGGTGCGCGCCGCCGGGCACCGGACCGCGGCGGCCGGCACCTGCGACCAGCACGGCCGGTGGCTGCTGCGGATCCCCGGGACCCCGGATGCGATGAACGTCGCCTGGGGCGTGCACCGGCAGCGGCTGCACGCGGTGTTGCTCGATGCCGCCGCCGCGGCCGACCTCGTCCCCGGCGCCCGCGTCGTCGACGTGCGGCCGGGCGACCCCGACGGCGCGCCCGCGGTGGTCACCTGGCTCGACGACGCCGGGGAGCACGCCACCACCGCCGACCTCGTCGTGGCGGCCGACGGCATCCGCAGCACCGTGCGCGGCGCGCTGTTCCCGGGGCGCCGGGCGGCACTGCGCTACAGCGGGCGGACCAGCTGGCGGGCCGTGGTGGACGACGACAGCACCCCGGACGCCGGGTTCGCCGCCCACTGGGGCCCCGGCGCGGAGTTCGGCGCCGTGCGGATCAGCTCCACGCAGGTGTACTGGTACGGCTACGTCCGGCACCCGGAGCGGACCCCGTTCGCCGACGAGCTGGCGGCCGCGGTCGACCGGTTCTCCGGCTGGTCCGCCGAGGTGCGGGCGACGATCGCCCGCACCAGACCCGGGCAGCTGCTGCGGCACGACGTGCACTCCCTGCCGCGCGGGCTGCCGGCCTACGTGCGCGGGCGCACGGTGCTCATCGGCGACGCGGCCCACGCGATGCTGCCCACCATGGGCCAGGGCGCGAACACCTCGCTCGAGGACGGGATCTGCGTCGGGCGGCTCATCGGCGGGCCGGTGGGTGCGGGCACACCTCTGCGCGCCGCGCTGGCCGCCTTCGACCGCGCCCGCCGTCCCCGCTGCCGGCGGATCGCCCGCCGCTCGGCACAGACCGCGCGGTTCGGTGCGCACGTGCCGGGCGGGCTGCCCCAGACGCTGCGCAACGCGGCCCTGCGGCTGGTCCCGGCGGGGCCGGCCGTGGCGGCGGGCACCGCGGTGCTGCGCTGGGAGCCGCCGCCCGGCGGGCCCGCGTCGGCGCCCGGCGACCCCGGCTAGCCTGGCGACGTGCGCATCGTCCGTTACGCCCACCCAGCCGGCATGTCCTTCGGGGTCCTCGACGGGGACGGCCAGGTCGCCCAGATCGAGGGCCACCCGTTCGGCCAGATCTCCTTCACCGGTCAGCGGTTCGCCGCGGCCGACGTCCGGCTGCTCTCGCCGATCCTGCCCAGCAAGGTGATCGGTGTCGGCAAGAACTACGCCGAGCACGTGAAGGAGATGAACACCGGCGACGCCCCGGCCGAGCCGCTGATCTTCCTCAAGCCCTCCACCACGGTGATCGGCCCCGGCGACGCCATCCGCATCCCGCCGGGCAGCAGCAACGTGCACCACGAGGTCGAGCTCGCCGTCGTGATCGGCGCCCGCGGCGCCCGCCAGGTGACCCCGGAGCAGGCCCCGGCCAGCATCTTCGGCTACACGATCGGCAACGACGTCACCGAGCGGGACATGCAGCGCGGCGACGGGCAGTGGACCCGGGCCAAGGGCTTCGACTCCTTCTGCCCGCTGGGCCCCTGGATCGAGACCGACCTCGCCGGCCTGGGGAAGGACCCGGCCGACCTGGAGCTCAGCTGCAGCGTCGACGGCGAGCGCCGCCAGTCCGGCCGCACCAGCCAGCTGCTGTTCGACGTCCCGCGGCTGATCTCGCACATCTCCCAGGTGATGACGCTGCTGCCCGGCGACGTCGTGCTCACCGGCACCCCCGCCGGCGTGGGGCCGATCCGCCCCGGTCAGCGCGTCGAGTGCACCATCGAGGGCCTGGGCACGCTGACCAGCTCCGTCGCCGGCGCCGACCCGACGTCCACCGCGGGTGGCGCCCGATGAGCGTCAAGACCCGCTTCTGCCCGTCCCCGACCGGGTTGGTGCACGTCGGGGTGATGCGGGCGGCCCTGTTCAACTGGGCGCACGCCCGGCACACCGGCGGCCGGTTCCTGTTCCGGATCGAGGACACCGACGCCGCCCGGGACTCCGAGGAGTCCTACCGGCACCTGCTCGACTGCCTGCGCTGGCTCGGGCTGGACTGGGACGAGGGCCCCGAGGTCGGCGGGCCGAACGGCCCGTACCGCCAGTCGGAGCGCGCGGAGGTGTACCGGGAGGTCGCGGCGAAGCTGCTGGCCGCCGGGCACGCCTACGAGTCCTTCTCCACCAACGAGGAGGTCGACGCGCGACGGCGGGCCGCGGGCCAGGACCCCAAGCTCGGCTACGACAACGCCGACCGCCACCTCACCGAGGAGCAGAAGGCCGCCTTCCGTGCCGAGGGCCGCCAGCCGGTGCTGCGGCTGCGGATGCCCGACGAGGACATCAGCTGGACCGACCTGGTGCGCGGCGAGGTGCGCTTCGCCGCCGGCTCCGTCCCGGACTTCGTGCTCGTCCGCGGCAACGGCGCCCCGCTGTACCCCTTCGTCAACCCCGTCGACGACGCGCTGATGGGCGTCACCGACGTGCTGCGCGGTGAGGACCTGCTGCCCTCCACCCCGCGGCAGCTCGCGCTCTACCGCGCGCTCACCGACATCGGGGTCGCCGCCGGGACGCCGCGCTTCGGGCACCTGCCGCTGGTCAACGGCGAGGGCAACAAGAAGCTGTCCAAGCGCGACCCGCAGTCGAACTTCGACGTCTACCGGGAGCGCGGCTTCCTGCCCGAGGGGCTGGTCAACTACCTGGCGCTGCTGGGCTGGTCGATCGCCGAGGACCGCGACGTCTTCTCCGTGCAGGAGATGGTCGAGGCCTTCGACGTCACCCGGGTCAGCGCGAACCCCGCGCGCTTCGACCTCAAGAAGGCCGAGGCGATCAACGCCGCCCACCTGCGCGCCCTGCCGGTGCCGGAGTTCCTCGTCCGGGTCACGCCCTTCCTCGCCGCGGCCGGGCTGGTCGCCGACCCGCCGACGGCCGAGCAGCAGCGGGTGCTGGAGGCGATCGCGCCGCTGGCCCAGGAGCGCATGATCGTGCTCTCCGACGCCGTCGGGCTGCTCGGCTTCCTCTTCACCGACGACGTCGAGATCGACCAGGCGGCCGCGGACAAGCAGCTGGGCGCGGGCGCCGGCGAGGTGCTCGACGCGGCCACGGCCGCGCTGCGCGACCTCGCCGACTGGAGCACCCCGGCGATCGAGGCGGCGTTGAAGGAGGCCCTCGTCGACGGGCTGGGCCGCAAGCCCCGCCAGGCGTTCGGCCCGGTGCGGGTGGCGGTCAGCGGCCGCACCGTCTCCCCGCCGCTGTACGAGTCGATCGAGCTGCTCGGCCGCGAGCGCACCCTCGCACGGCTGGCCGCCGCCCGCGGGATCGCGACGGGATGACCGGCTGGGGTGGTGTCCCGGCCGGGCAGCCGAACCGGCCCTACACGGGCCCGCCACCCACGGGCCCGTACGGCGCGCCGTCGGTCGTGCCCCGGGTCGCTGCCTGGTACCCGCCCCCGGGCCAGCCGGTGCCCGCCGCGCCGGTGCCGTCCGGGCGGCGCTCCCGGCCGGTCACCCCGCCGGGAGCGCCGCCGCACGACACGCCGCAGCCCTACGCGCTGCTCATGCGGGCCCGCGACTGGGCGTGGTGGCGGCCGGTGCTGGGGCTGTTGCTGCTCTGCGTCCTCTACCTGGTCGCCGGGGTGGTGATCGCCGGGGTCGCGCTGGTCACCGGGCTCACCGTCGACCTGTACATGGACCTCACCGACGCCGGTGTGCTGCTGCTGACCAACATCTCGCTGATCGTCGCGATCCCGATCATCTGGCTGTGCTGGGCGGTGGCGCACGGCATGCGGATCGGCTGGTCCTCATCGGTGCTGGGCCGGCTGCGCTGGCGGCTGTTCGTACCGCTGGGCTGGCGTGGCCTGGCCAGCCTGGGCGTCGCGGTGGCCGTGCTGGTGGTCATCGACACCGTGACCGCGCCCGGCGGGGTCACCGGGCCGTCGGCCTCCTACGGCTGGCTGGTCCTCGTCGTCGTGCTGACCACCCCGCTGCAGGCCGCGGCCGAGGAGTACGGCTTCCGCGGCTACCTCAGCCAGGCGATCGCCGGCTGGATCGGTCGGCCGCGGGCCGGTGCGCTGGTCGCCGCCGTGGTGACCGCGACGCTGTTCTCCGCGGCTCACCTTCCGCCGGACGCCGAGTCCTTCCTCTACCGGTTCGCCATGGGGCTGTCGTTCTCCGCCCTCGTCTGGTGGACCGGCGGCCTGGAGGCGGCGATCGTCGCCCACGCGGTGAACAACATGGTGATCTTCCTGCTGGGGGGCGCGCTGGGCGGAGCGGTCCAGGCCGACGCCTCCGACGACCTGCTCGGCTGGTGGGCGGCGCTGGTGGGGACCGCCGGCATGGTCGCCTACGTGCTGTGGGTGCGGGCCCTGAGCCGCCGGCTGCGCCCGGAGCTGCTCAGCCCGGCCCTGGACCTGCGGGATGCGGCCCAGGGCCCGAGCGGCCCGAGCTGGCCGCCCGCCGGCCCGCCCCCGTACGCGGCGCCCCCTGCCCTGCCGGCGCCTGGCTACGGCCCACCGGCCTACGGCTCGCCTGGCTACGGCCCACCGGCGTACGGACCGGCCTACGGGCTGCCGCCGGGGCAGGTGCCTCCGGCGGCACCTGCCGGGTCACCGCCCCCGCCGGACGACCGCTGGGCGCGGCCACCGGGGGGCTGACGCGCCGGGGAGGGGGGTGCCTCCGCACGCTCGCCGCGCATCGGGTATCGTTTCTTCCCGTCGCCGCAAGGCGGTGCACGGCCAATGGGGTATGGGGTAATTGGCAGCCCGACGGTTTCTGGTTCCGTTAGTCTAGGTTCGAGTCCTGGTACCCCAGCGAGGAAGCACCATCTCCTCCAGCACCACCCAGCACCACGCACGGCCCCGTCGTCTAGCGGCCCAGGACGCCGCCCTCTCACGGCGGTAGCGAGGGTTCGAATCCCTTCGGGGCTACAGCGGAGAGCCCCCGACCCACCTGGGTCGGGGGCTCTCGTCGTTACCGGGCCGGCCACCCCGGGTGCACCGCCGCGGACGCGGTGTGGCAAGATCTCTGCGCGCACGGCCCCGTCGTCTAGCGGCCCAGGACGCCGCCCTCTCACGGCGGTAGCGAGGGTTCGAATCCCTTCGGGGCTACAGCAGGGAGCCCCCGACCCACCCGGGTCGGGGGCTCTCGTGTTCTCGGTCACCGGGGTCACCCGTCCCGGTGATCACGGGAATGCTTGACTCGCACAACGGTGTTAGCGTCCCGTTGCTGTTCACCGCGCCGCACCACCGTGCCCCGCCCTGACGGCAGGACATGGCCATCCGCCGCACCCGTGCCGGTGGCCGTCACCCCAACCAGGAGGGACCCCTCGGTGGTGCTCGCTGCTGACGAGACCTTGCGGCTCGACGCCAACGTCGTCGACTACCTGCTCGTCGTCGCCTACTTCGCTGTCGTGCTGCTCATCGGCTTCGCCGCTCGGCGCCGGGTGTCCGACAGCCTCGACTTCTTCCTCTCCGGCCGGTCGCTGCCGGCCTGGGTGACCGGGCTGGCGTTCATCTCGGCCAACCTCGGCGCGGTCGAGATCATCGGCATGTCGGCCAACGGTGCCCAGTTCGGCATGGTCACGTTCCACTACTTCTGGATCGGCGCCGTCCCGGCGATGCTGTTCCTGGGCGTCGTGATGATGCCCTTCTACTACGGCTCGAAGGTCCGCTCCGTGCCGGAGTTCATGCGCCGGCGCTTCGGCACCGGGGCCCACCTGGTGAACGCACTGAGCTTCGCGCTGGCCCAGGTGCTCATCGCCGGCATCAACCTGTACCTGCTGGCCACCATCGTGAACGCGCTGCTGGGCTGGCCGCAGTGGGTCTCGCTGATCGTCGCCGCGCTCGTCGTGCTCAGCTACATCACCCTCGGCGGGCTCTCCGCGGCCATCTACAACGAGGTGCTGCAGTTCTTCGTGATCGTCGCCGCGCTGCTCCCGCTGACCCTGATCGGTCTGCACCGGGTGGGCGGCGTCGGCGGGCTGATCGACGCGGTCCGCGACAGCGGCAACGAGAACGACCTCAGCTCCTGGCCGGGCTCGGACCTGACCAGCATCGGCAATCCGGTGCTGTCGGTCATCGGGATCGTCTTCGGCCTCGGCTTCGTGCTCTCCTTCGGCTACTGGACGACGAACTTCGTCGAGGTCCAGCGGGCGATGGCGACCAAGTCCATGTCGGCCGCGCGGAGCACCCCGATCATCGGGTCGTTCCCGAAGATGTTCATCCCGTTCATCGTGATCGTCCCCGGCATGATCGCCGCGGTGCTGGTCAACGAGACCGCGGACCTGAAGGCGGGCGGCGACCCGGGCGTCACCTACAACGACTCGATCCTGCTGCTCATCCGGGACGTGCTCCCCAACGGTCTGCTGGGCGTGGCGATCGCCGGCCTGCTGGCCTCCTTCATGGCCGGCATGGCGGCCAACATCTCCGCCTTCAACACCGTCTTCAGCTACGACCTGTGGCAGCAGTACGTGAAGAAGGACCGCCCCGACGAGTACTACCTCAAGGTCGGGCGGCTGGCGACGGTCGGCGCCACCGTGGTCGCGATCTTCACGGCGCTGATCGCGGCGAACTTCGACAACTTGATGGACTACCTGCAGACGCTGTTCGGGTTCTTCAACGCCCCGCTGTTCGCCACGTTCATCCTGGGCATGTTCTGGAAGCGGATGACGCCCGCGGCCGGGTGGACCGGCCTGGTGTCCGGCACGCTCGCCGCGGTGCTGGTCTGGTCACTGAGCGAGACCGGGGTGATCGGGCTGGAGGGCCAGGGCGCCAGCTTCGTCGCCGCCGGTGCCGCGTTCGTCGTCGACATCGCCGTCAGCGTCGGGGTCAGCATGGTCACCCGCCCCAAGCCGGTCTCCGAGCTGGCCGGGCTGGTCTACTCCGAGACGCCCAAGGAGGTGCGCACCGATCCGGACGCGCACCTGCTGCCCTGGTACCAGTCGCCGACCAAGCTGGCCGGCATCGCCCTGGTGCTGGTCATCGCCCTGAACCTGATCTTCCGCTGACCGTCGCCAGCGTTCCCCAGAGGAGCAACCCATGAGCACTGCAGACAACGGGCAGCACGCGGGCCGGGCGTCGGCCGGCGCGAAGCGGCGCACCGCCGGCGCGTACGACGTCCGGACGGTCATCGCCGGACTGATCGGCTTCTACGGCGTCGTCCTGGTCATCCTCGGCATCGTCGACTACGGCGACGCCGAGGCGGCCAAGACCGGCGACTGGAACGCCAACCTCTGGGTCGGCATCGGCATGCTGGTCTTCGCCCTGGCGTTCGCCGCCTGGACCCGGCTGCGGCCGGTCGTCGTCGAGGACGACCCGGCGGGTGGCAGCAGCGCGGCGGTCGAGGACCCGACCGGGGGAGCGGACGCCGCCGGCCGGTAGCCCGGAGCGGAACCTGACGACGGCCCGCAGCGGAGCCCCGCTGCGGGCCGTCGTGTGTCAGTGCTCGGCCACCCCGAGCAGCTCGCCGTCGCCGGGCAGCCCGTCCGCTCCGTCGGGGGCGCCGGCCCGGAAGGCCATGGGCAGGCCGGCGGCGGCGGCCAGACACGGCGAGTCACAGAGCTGGACGTGCAGGTGCGGCTCGCTGCTGTTGCCGGAGTTGCCGCACTCGGCCAGCTGCTGGCCGGTGACCACCCGCTCGCCCGGCCGCACCAGGACCGACCCCTTCCGCAGGTGGACCAGTGCCGCGTACGCCCCGTCGTCGGCCCGGACGACGACGGCGTTGCCGGCGAGGGCGCGCGTGCCGCCGAACGGCCGGACGAAGCCCTCCACCACGATCAGGTACAGGATCGACACCCAGCCGCTGCGGGCCCGGTGGTCGCGCCGCCGCTGGTGCACGCGCACGACGACGCCGTCGACCGGGCTGAGCAGCGGCTGGCCGAACGCCGGGTACTCCTCCGGCCGGCGCCACTGCCCACCGGTGCCGAACTCGGGGCGGCTGCCGTCGGGCGGGTCGAGCACCAGGTCGACGGCGTAGGTCTGGCCCAGCCCGTTCGTCCCGTGCGAGGGGATCTTCGTGGCGGGGGAGTTCAGTGCCCGCCAGGGCCCCCGCACCGGGGAGTCGACCACCCGTACCGGGGCGGCGGGCGGCTGCACCCGGTCCAGGAGGCCGAGGCCGATCATGACGGCGATCCCGGCCAGGGCGGCGCCCGGGAGCAGGCGGGTCCCCTCGGCCAGGACCAGCAGGACGAACAGCGCGGGCAGCGGCGCCCGGGACCGGGCGACCAGCCGGCGCAGCCCCGGTCCGGTCGCGGCGCCGGTGCCGGTGTCGGTGCCGGTGCCGACCCTGGTCACGACGCCACCGCCGCGAGGACCACGTGCAGCGGGACGACCCGCTCGGCCGGCACCCCGTAGGTGCCGCGCCCGGTCGTGCGCAGCCAGCCGGCCGCGGTGAGCTGGCGCAGGTGGTGGTGCAGCTGGCCGGTGGTGCCCAGCCCCGGCAGGGCCGCCAGCGACGCGGTCGTGGCGTGCCCGTTCAGCACCTCCCGCAGCAACCGCAGCCGCACCGGATGGGCCAGCGCCGACAGGGTGGCGGCGAGGGCGTCGTCGTCCGCCGGCTCGGCGGTGCGCAGCTCCTCGGCGGCGTGGGTCCGCTGCCAGGCGTACTCCTCACCACCGGGCAGGCGCACCCGCCCGCCGTAGGCGACTGCGCCACCGGGCAGCTCCGCCGCGTCACCGGCCAGCCCGGCCAGCAGCCAGAACCGCTCCTCGTCGGGGAGGTCCGGACCGGGTGGAGCCGATCGGCGGCGCTCCAGGGCGATGAGCCGTTCCTCGATCCGGGTCAGTCGCTCGTCGTCCACCCAGTCCAAGGTACGGAACTACGTAGATACGAACAAGCGTGTCAGCGCGCGGCGCGGGAGATCGTCAGGGCGGCGTCGAGCACCGCGGCGACCACCTCCGGGCTCGGCCGGCGGCCCAGCCGCTCGATCGGACCGGAGATCGACACGGCGCCGAGCACGCCGCCGGTGCCGTCGCGCACCGGTGCGGACAGTGACGCGACACCCGGCTCCCGCTCGGCGATGCTGTGCGCCCAGCCGCGGCGGCGGACGTCGAGCAGGGTGCGGGCGGTGAAGCTCGCCGAGGGCAGCAGGGCGTTCACCTCGTCGGCGGGGGTGAACGCCAGCAGGGCGTGGGCGGCCGAGCCCGCGGTCAGCGGCAGGCGCGCGCCCACGGGGACGGTGTCGCGCAGGCCGCTGAGCCGCTCGGCCGCGGCGATGCACACCCGGCTGCTGCCGTCGCGCACGTAGAACTGGGCGCTCTCCCCGGTGGCGTCGCGCAGCCCGGGCAGGTGGCGGCCGGCCAGATCGGCCAGGTCGGCGCCGCCCCGGCCCAGCTCCGCGAGGGCCGGGCCGGGCGCCCATGCCCCGCCGGCGGTCCGCCGCAGCAGGCGGTGTCCCTCCAGGGCGGTGGCCAGCCGGTGCGCGGTCGCCCGGGGCAGGCCGGTGCGGGTCACGAGCTCGGCGAGGGTGGCGGGCTCCTCGGTCACCGACCGGAGGATGGCCACTGCTTTGTCCAGCACGGCAACGGGGTTAGGCTGTCCCACGCAGCAATACTCGCATCCCAGTGGGTGAGACGGTCAACCGCCGTCGCCCGATCGAGGAGGACGCACCGTGGGCAGGACCCTGGCGCAGAAGGTGTACGAGCAGCACGTCGTCCGGCGGACGGCGGGCGAGCCCGACCTGCTCTACATCGACCTGCACCTCGTGCACGAGGTGACCAGCCCCCAGGCCTTCGACGGGCTCCGCGCAGCGGGGCGCACCGTCCGCCGTCCCGACCTGACCATGGCGACCGAGGACCACAACGTCCCGACGCTGGACATCCTCAAGCCGATCGCCGACCCGGTGTCCCGCGCCCAGGTCGAGGCGCTGCGGCGCAACGCCGCGGAGTTCGGCATCCGGCTGGCCCCGATGGGCGACCGCGACCAGGGCATCGTGCACGTCATCGGCCCGCAGCTGGGCCTCACCCAGCCGGGGATGACGATCGTCTGCGGCGACAGCCACACCTCCACCCACGGGGCGTTCGGGGCGCTGGCCTTCGGCATCGGCACCAGCGAGGTCGAGCACGTGCTGGCGACCCAGACCCTGCCGCAGCTGCCGGCCAAGCAGATGGCGGTGACCGTCGACGGCGAGCTCCCGCCCGGCGTCTCGGCGAAGGACGTCATCCTCGCGGTCATCGCCGAGATCGGCACCGGCGGCGGCCAGGGCCACGTCATCGAGTACCGGGGCAGCGCGATCGAGGCGCTGTCCATGGAGGCCCGGATGACCATCTGCAACATGTCGATCGAGGCCGGTGCCCGCGCCGGGCTGATCGCCCCCGACCAGACCACCTTCGACTTCCTGGCCGGCCGCCCGCACGCCCCGCAGGGTGCCGACTGGGACGCCGCGGTCGCGGAGTGGCGCACGCTGCGCACCGACGACGACGCCGTGTTCGACCGCGAGGTGCGCATCGACGCCGCGTCGCTGACGCCCTACGTCACCTGGGGGACCAACCCCGGCCAGGGGCTGCCGATCGGCGCCAGCGTGCCCGACCCGGCGCAGATCGCCGACGAGAGCGAGCGCCGGGCCGCCGAGTCCGCGCTGGCCTACATGGGCCTCACCGCCGGCACCCCGCTGCGCGAGATCGACGTCGACACCGTCTTCCTGGGGTCGTGCACCAACGGCCGGATCGAGGACCTCCGGGTCGCCGCCGCGCTGCTCAAGGGCAAGCGCGTCGAGGCGAACACCCGGATGCTGGTCGTGCCCGGCTCGGTACAGGTCAAGCAGCAGGCCGAGGCCGAGGGCCTGGACCGGGTCTTCCTCGAGGCCGGCGCCGAGTGGCGGGGCGCGGGCTGCTCCATGTGCCTGGGCATGAACCCCGACCAGCTCAAGCCCGGCGAGCGGTCGGCGTCGACCAGCAACCGCAACTTCCAGGGCCGGCAGGGCAAGGGCGGGCGCACCCACCTGGTCTCCCCGGCGGTGGCCGCGGCCACCGCGCTCACCGGCAGGCTGACCGCGCCCGCCGACCTCCCCGACGTCACCCCCGTGTGACCACCCACCCCACCGCCCCGGACGGAGTCTGATCACCGATGGACGCCTTCACCACGCACACCGGCACCGCGGCGCCGCTGCGGCGCAGCAACGTCGACACCGACCAGATCATCCCGGCCGAGTACCTCAAGCGGATCACCCGCACCGGGTTCGAGGACGGGCTGTTCGTCGCCTGGCGCACCAACGAGCCGGACTTCGTGCTCAACCAGCCGCAGTACGCGGACGCCTCGATCCTGGTCGCCGGACCCGACTTCGGCACCGGCTCCTCGCGTGAGCACGCGGTGTGGGCGCTGCTCGACGGCGGGTTCCGGGTGGTCATCAGCTCCCGGTTCGCCGACATCTTCAAGAACAACTCGACCAAGTCCGGGCTGCTCACCGTGCTGATGGCGCAGCCGGACGTCGAGGCGCTCTGGGCCGCGATCGAGGCGGACCCGGCCACCGCGGTGACCGTCGACCTGCGGGCCAAGCAGATCACCTACGCCGACGTCACCGTGCCGTTCGACATCGACGACTACACCCGCTGGCGGCTGCTGGAGGGGCTCGACGACGTCGGGCTCACCGAGCGTCACCTGGACGACGTCGCGGCGTTCGAGGCCCGCCGTCCGTCCTGGAAGCCGAAGGCGCTCCCCGCCCTCCCGGCCTGAGAAAGGACCCGCTCTCCCCCCACCCCTCGCATGCTCGGGGTGGGCCCCTGAGAACGGGCCGAACGTCCCGCCCCCGCCGCACGCGCGGCGGGGGCGGGACGTTCAGGTGCTGGCGGCGGCGACCCGGCCGGCGGCGCCGGTCGCCCGGCCCGCCGGAGCCGCCGGGTCGGCGCTGAAGTCGCGGTAGTAGTCGGCGGCGAGCCTGCCGGGGCGGCCGCTGAGCGCCCACACGCTGCCCTTGGCCGCCGGCGGCCACAGCGCCCCGGCCGTGCCGTGCCAGCGCACCCCCAGCGACAGCAGCACCGAGGGGATCGCACCGCCCTGGCTGCAGACGACGGTCACGCCGTCGTCCGGCGCGTCGGTGGTGAGCAGCCGCTCGACCAGGGCCAGCCCCGCCTGCGGGTCGGCGTTGAAGCCGTCCTCGCCGAGCTCGGGCGCCTCGCCCACCGGCAGGCCCAGCTCCTCGGCCAGCGGCGCCACGGTCTCCCGGCAGCGCAGCGGCGGGGCGCTGAGCACCCGGACGGGGTTGAACGCCGGCAGCACCGCGGCCAGCGCGGCCGCCTGCCCGCGGCCCCGGCGGTCCAGCGGCCGCTCGTCGTCCGGGCCGTCCCAGTCGCCGCGCTCACCGGCCGACGCGTGCCGGACCAGCAGCAGCTGCGGCATCCGCGGGAGGTCGGTGCGGGCCAGGTCGTGGAGCACCGCGCGGTCGTGGTCGTGAGTGACCAGCCGGCCGGCGTCGGGCAGCGGGAGCCAGCGCAGCTCGTCGACCTCCCCGTTGGGCGTGAACTCCCCGCCGACGGCGCGCATCACCCAGTAGTCGACCCGCTTGGGGCCGTGCCGGTGCTCGTAGCGGGTCTGCACGCTGCGCCGGCCGACGACGGTGCGCAGGCCGGTCTCCTCCTCCACCTCGCGGACGGCGGCCAGCAGGGGGTGCTCACCGGCGTCCAGCTTGCCCTTGGGCAGCGACCAGTCGTCGTACTTCGGCCGGTGCACCAGGGCGGTCTCGAGCACGCCGCCGGGGCCGGAGCGCCACACGGCACCGCCGGCGGCCGGGATCAGCGGGGCGGACTCAGGCAGCGTGCTCACCCCGCCCGATGAGCAGCTCCAGCTGGTGGTCCCGCTCCCCGGTCCGGGTCCAGGCGCCGTCGGCGGACAGTTCCCAGCAGCGCACGTCCGGCGCGAGTGCCCGGTCGAAGACCTCCTGCAGCTGACGCTGCGCGGCCGGGTCGTTGACCCGCAGCAGCACCTCCACCCGGCGGTCGAGGTTGCGGTGCATCAGGTCGGCGCTGCCGATCCACCACTCCGGCGACCCGTCGTTGACGAAGCTGATCGCCCGCGAGTGCTCCAGGAACCGGCCGACGATCGAGCGCACCCGGATGTTCTCGCTCAGCCCCGGGACGCCCGGCCGCAGCGCGCAGATGCCGCGGATGAGCAGCTCGACCGGCACGCCGGCCAGCGAGGCCTCGTAGAGCGCGTCGATGATCTGCTCGTCGACCAGCGAGTTCACCTTGATCCGGATGCCCGAGGGGCGTCCCTCGGCGGCGTGCCGGGCCTCGCGGCGGATCCGCTCCACCAGCCCGGTCCGGACGCCGCGGGGGGCCACCAGCAGCGACCGGTAGGTGGTCTGCCGCGAGTAGCCGGTGAGGGTGTTGAACAGGTCGGTGAGGTCGGCGCCCACCCGCGGGTCGGCGGTGAGGATGCCCATGTCCTCGTAGATCCGCGCGGTCTTGGGGTTGTAGTTGCCGGTGCCGATGTGGCAGTACCGGCGGATCACGCCGTTCTCCATCCGGACCACCAGCGCCGTCTTGCAGTGCGTCTTCAGGCCCACCAGTCCGTAGACGACGTGGCAGCCGGCGCGCTCCAGCGAGCGGGCCCAGCTGATGTTGGCCTCCTCGTCGAACCGCGCCTTGATCTCGACCAGGACGACGACCTGCTTGCCCGCCTGGGCCGCCTCGATCAGCGCCGAGACGATCGGGGAGTCGCCGGAGGTGCGGTAGAGGGTCTGCTTGATCGCCAGCACGTGCGGGTCGGCGGCCGCCTGCTCGATGAACCGCTGCACGCTGGTGGCGAAGGAGTCGTAGGGGTGGTGCACCAGCACGTCGCCCTCGCGCAGCGTGGCGAAGACGCTCTTGGGCGTCTCGCCCTCGCTCAACCGCGGGTGGGTGGCCGGCACGAACGGCTCGTCCTTGAGCTCGGGCCGGTCCAGGTCGTAGAGCTCCATCAGCGAGGCCAGGTCCAGCAGGCCGGGCACCGAGACGACGTCGGTGGGGCTGATCTCCAGCTCGGAGACGAGCACGTCGAGGATCTGCGGGTCCATCGCCGCGGTGACCTCCAGGCGCACCGCCGGCCCGAACCGGCGCCGGGCGAGCTCCCGCTCCAGGGCCTGCAGCAGGTCCTCGTCCCGGTCCTCCTCGACCTCCAGGTCGGCGTTGCGGGTCACCCGGAACAGGTGGTGGTCGAGCACGTCCAGGCCGGGGAACAGCTGGCCCAGGTGGGCGGCGATCAGGTCCTCCAGCGGGAGGAAGACCGCCGTGCTGTCGTCGTTGTGCCCGCCACCCGGCCCGACGGGGATGAAGCGGGGCACGTTGTTGGGCACCTTCACCCGGGCGAACCGGGGCGCGCCGGTGTCCGGGTCGCGGACGGAGACCGCCAGGTTCAGCGAGAGCCCGCTGATGTACGGGAAGGGGTGCGCCGGGTCGACCGCCAGCGGGGTGAGCACCGGGAAGACCTGGTCGCGGAAGTACTCGCGCAGCCGCATCGCGTCGGCGTCGGCGAGGTCGCTCCAGTGCAGGATCCGGATGCCCTGCTCCTCCAGCAGCGGGGTGACGTCCTTGGTGAACACCCCGGCGTGCCGGTGCATGAGGTCCTGGGTGCGCTCGGTGACCCGGGTCAGCTGCTCGCGGATGGTCAGCCCGTCGGGGGACCGGACGGTGAGCCCGGTGCTCTGCCGGCGCTTGAGGCCGGCGATCCGGACCATGAAGAACTCGTCGAGGTTGCTGGCGAAGATGGAGAGGAACTTCACCCGTTCCAGCAGCGGCAGGCTGTCGTCCTCGGCCAGTTCGAGCACCCGGGCGTTGAAGTCCAGCCAGGAGAGCTCGCGGTTGAGGAACCGGTCGGCGGGCAGCGTCGGGTCGGCGGCAGGCACGGGTCGATCCTGCCTCACCGAGGTGACCAGCAGGTGGCCGACAGGAGTTCCGTGCTCCGCGGCCCCAGCCCGAGCCGCGCGGCGGCCCGCAGGTCGGCAGGCGTGTCGACGTCGCGGCGCAGCCCCGGCCGGCTCCCGGGGAGCGGGACGGCGCCGCTCGCCGCGTGCGCGGCGGCCGAGCCCGGCCCGAAGCGCGGCTCCAGCCCGACGCCGGCGCCCGCGCACAGCAGCGTCGTCCCGGTGCCCGCGGCGTCGGCGACGAACGCCCGCGGGTGCGCCGCCGCCTCCTGGAGGGCGGCGGTGAGCTCCGCCGGGCGCAGCGCCGGCAGGTCGGAGGAGAGCGCCGCGACGGCGGCTGCGCCGGTGCGCCGCGCGTGCGCCGAGCCGTGCGCCAGCGCGGGGTTGAGCCCGCGGTCGGGCTCGTCGCCGACGGTGGCCGCCCCCAGGGCGGTGACGACGGCGGCGGCCCGGGGCTCGTCGGTGACTACCAGCACCCCCGCGACGGCGTCCGCGGCCAGCGCGGCGGCGACGGTGTCGGCCAGCAGCGCCAGCACCAGCTCCTCGTGCCGGGCCGTGGCGTCCGCGCCGAGACCGGTGGTGAGCGGGGTCAGCCGCGTCTTGGCCGCCGCCAGCCGCTTGGCCGGCACGACCACGGACCACTGCTGCACCGGGCCATGTCAGCACACCGCCCGTGCGACCGCCGACCGGCCCGTGTGGTGGGCTGCTGCCGCACCGTCCCCTCCCGAGGAGCGCCCGAGGATGAGCAGCACCCCCGACCGCACCGCCGGCCACACCGCTGACGTGGTCGCGGCCGCCGCGCCGTACCTGGAGTCGTGGCTGGAGCACCAGCGCCGGCGGGGCCGGGTGCCCGGTGTGCAGGCGGCGATCCGGGTGGGTGGCCGGCTGGTCCTCGACGTCGCGCTCGGGGTCGCCGACGAGACCGCCGGTGCACCGCTCACGCCGCGGCACCTCTTCCGGGTCGCCTCGCACTCCAAGACGTTCACCGCCACCGCGGTGCTGCAACTGGTCGAGGCCGGCCGGCTGCGGCTGGACGACCCGGTCGGCTCCTGGGTGCCCGGCCTGCCCGCCGGGGTCGCGGCGGTCACGGTCCGGGAGCTGCTGGGGCACCAGTCCGGCCTGCTGCGCGACGGCCGGGACAACGACTTCTGGCAGCTGCTGCACGCCTTCCCGGACGCGCCGCGGCTGCGCGAGCTGGTCGACGGCCCGGACGCCGTGGTCTTCGGGCGCAACGAGCACTTCAAGTACTCCAACGTCGGCTACTCGCTGCTCGGCCTGGTGATCGAGGCGGTGACGGGCGCGGGCTACGCCGAGCACGTGCAGCGGGCGGTGGTGGAGCCCCTCGGGCTGGCCGACACCGGCCCGGAGTGGGACCCGGCGCGGGCGGCGGAGTACGCGGCCGGGCACACCGCGCTGCTGGAGGGCGAGCCGGCCCGGCTGCGCATCCCGCACGTCGACACCCGGGCGATGGCCGCCGCCACCGGCTTCTGGTCGACCGCCCGCGACCTGTCGGCGTTCTTCGCCGCGCACGCCACCGGCGACGAGCGGCTGCTGCCGGAGGCGGCCAAGCGGCTGATGCGCCGGCCGGAGTCGGAGATCCGCGCCCACGGGCAGGAGGCCCGCTGGTACGGGCTCGGGATGGACCTGAAGACGGTCGGCGAGCGTCGGCTGGTCGGTCACAGCGGCGGCTACCCGGGGCACATCACCCGCACGTGGCTCGACCCGCAGGCGCAGCTGGTGGTCAGCGTGCTGACCAACTGCCTGGAGGGCCCGGCCGACGTGCTGGCCCGGGGTTTGATCGGGCTGGTCGACCTGGCCCTGGCCGCACCAGAGCAGGCGCCCAGCGACGACCTGGCGCGTTTCACCGGCCGGTTCGCCAACCTGTGGGGGGTGACCGACGTGGCCCTGCTCGGCGGCCGCCTGGTGCTGCTGCACCCGGGCTCGTCGGCGCCGGCCGAGGAGCACCTGGAGCTCACCGCCGTCGACGGGGCGACGCTGCGCCAGGAGTCGGTGGCCGGCTTCGGCTCGGCAGGGGAGCGGGTCGAGTACGAGTGGGCCGACGACGGCACGGTCGCCGCCGTCCGGATCGGCGGCATCACCTCGTGGCCGGTGGAGGTGTTCCGCGCCCGCCGAGCCGCGCAGCTGGCCGGGGAGCCGGGGTGAGCAGCCTGCTGCTGCGCCGCGCCCGGCTGGGGCGGGCCGTCCGGGACGTGCTCGTCGCCGGCGGCCGGGTGGTGGCGGTCGCCGACGAGCTCACCGCTGCGACCCCCGGACTGGACGGGTGGCCGGGTGACGGGGCACCGCCGGAGGTCGTCGACCTCGACGGGGCGGTGCTGCTGCCCGGGCTGCAGGACGCGCACGTGCACCTGGAGCAGTGGGCCGCGGCCCGCCGGCGGATCGACGTCTCGACCGCCGGGTCACCGGAGCAGGTGGCGGCCCAGATCGCCGCGGTGCTGGCCGCCGCGCCGCCCGCGGCAGGCGCCGTCGTGGTCGCCCAGGGCTTCCGGGACGCGCTGTGGCGCACGCCGCCCGACGCCGCGGTGCTGGACGCCGCCCTGCCCGGTCTGCCGGTGGTGGTGGTCAGCGGGGACCTGCACACCGCGTGGTGCAGCAGCGCCGCGGTGCGGCGGCTGGGGCTGCGCGCCGCCGACGGCGTGCTCCGGGAGCACGAGGCGATGGAGGTCTACGCCGCCGCGGAGTCCGCCGGCCCGGAGGTCCGCGACGAGTGGGTGCTGGCGGCCACCGACGCGGCGGCCGCCCGCGGGGTGACCGCGGTGGTCGACCTGGAGTACGACGACCTGGTCACCGCGTGGGCGCGGCGCGCGGCCCGGCGCCCGGGTGGGCCCGCGGTGCGGGTGGCCGCCGGGGTCTACGTCGACCGGCTGGCCGGGGTGCTGGCCTCCGGCCTGCGCAGCGGCGACCCGCTGCCCGGGGTGGCCGACCCGGTGTCCGCCGACCGGCTGCGGCTGGGTCCGCTGAAGGTCTTCGTCGACGGCTCGCTCGGCACCCGGACGGCGTACTGCTCGCACGCCTACCCCGGGGTCACCGGACCCGGGGCGCACGGGGTGCTGCGCACCGAGCCGGCCGAGCTGGAGCGGCTGATGCGCCGGGCCGGCGCGGCCGGGCTGGACCTGGCGGTGCACGCCATCGGTGACCGCGCCACCGCCGTCGCGCTGGACGGGTTCGCCGCCGCGGGCGTGCGCGGGCGGATCGAGCACGCCCAGCAGGTGGCCGAGGGCGACCTGCCCCGCTTCGCCGAGCTCGGCGTGGTGGCCAGCGTGCAGCCGCGGCACGCGCTGGACGACCGGGACGCCGCCGACCTGCACTGGGCCGGTACGACCGGCTCGGCCTTCCCCTACGGCGCGCTGGCCGCCGCCGGTGCGCAGCTGGTGCTCGGCTCCGACGCCCCGGTGGCGCCGCTGGACCCCTGGGACGGGATCGCCGCGGCCGTGCACCGCTCGCTGGACGAGCGGGCCGCCTGGCACCCCGAGCAGCACCTGGACCTGGCGACCGCGCTGCGCGCCGCCAGCGGCGGGCGTACCGCCGTCCGGGTGGGCGACGTCGCCGACCTCGTGGTCGTCGCCGAGCCCCCGGCCACCGTGCTGGCCCGCGACGGCGCCGCCGGCCTGCGCCGCACCGAGGTGCTCGCCACCCTGGTCGGCGGCCGGTTCACCCACCGCGGGGGTGGCCCGGCGTAGGGGCCGCTTGCGCGCCGCCGGGGGGCGGGGGGCACGATCATGAGCTGGGTCACCAGCGCGGTGTGCGCCGGCCCGGGACAGGAGGGTGCACGTGTCGCAGGACGAGGGGTCCCCGGACCGCTGGGCGGGCGGCACCCGGCCGCCGCGGCGGACGACCCGCGGGCCGGTGCCGTTCGCGCTCTGGCTCTGCGTGCTCGTCGTCTACCCGGCGGCGTCCCTGCTGTTCCGGCTGCGGTACCGGCACGTCGAGCGGATCCCACCGACCGGTGGCGTGCTGCTGGTGGCCAACCACGTCTCGGTGCTCGACCCGCTGGGCTGCGCCCGGCTGGTCTGGGACGCCGGGCGGGTGCCGCACTTCCTGGCCAAGGACGCGCTGTTCTCCGGCCTGGCGGGCACGATCCTGCGCGCCGCCGGGCAGATCCCGGTCTCCCGCGGGTCGGGCACGGCCAGCTCCTCGGTGCAGGCGGCGAAGCAGGCCCTGGACGCCGGTGCAGCGGTGGTGATCTACCCGGAGGGCTCGGTCACCCGCGACCCGGACTGGTGGCCGATGCAGGCGCGCACCGGGGTGGCCCGGCTGGCGCTGTCCACCGACGCCGTCGTGCTGCCGGTGGCCCAGTGGGGGCCGCAGCGGGTGCACGACTACCACGCCCGGAAGCTGCACCTGCGGCTGCGGACCCCGGTGGAGTACCGGGTGGGGGAGCCGGTCGACCTCGCCGCGCAGCGGGCCGCGGTCCGCGCCGGCCGGGCGCTGAGCCCGGAGCTGCTGCGCGAGGTCACCGACCTGGTCATGACCCGGGTCCGCGACGAGCTCGGCGAGGTGCGCGGCCAGACCCCGCCGACCGCCTTCGCCCCCCGCCCGGCCGGGCGCGCGCTGCCCGGGAACGCGGCGTGACCCGGGTCGCGGTGCTCGGCGCCGGTTCCTGGGGCACGACCTTCGCCAAGGTGCTGGCCGACGCCGGCTGCGCGGTGACGCTGCACGCCCGGCGGCCGGAGCTGGCCGAGGCGATCGCCGGCACCCGGGAGAACGCCGAGTACCTGCCGGGGGTGCGCCTGCCCGACGCGGTGCGGGCCACCGGCGACCCCGAGGAGGCGCTCGACGGCGCCGACGTCGTCGTGCTGGCCGTGCCCAGCCAGACGCTGCGGCAGAACCTGACCGCCCTGGTGCCGCTGCTGCCGCCGGAGGCCACGCTGCTGTCGCTGATGAAGGGCGTGGAGCTGGGCACCACCAAGCGGATGAGCGAGGTGATCTGCGAGGTCACCGGCGCCGGCGCCGACCGGGTGGCCGCGCTGTCGGGGCCCAACCTGGCCCGGGAGATCGCCGAGGAGCAGCCCTCGGCCACGGTGATCGCCTGCGCGGACACCGCCCGCGCGGCGGCGCTGCAGGCTGCCTGCCACACCCGGTACTTCCGCCCGTACACCAACGCCGACCTGGTGGGCTGCGAGCTCGGCGGCGCGGTGAAGAACGTCATCGCGCTGGCCTGCGGCATCGCCGAGGGGCTGGGCTACGGCGACAACACCCGGGCCTCGCTGATCACCCGCGGGCTGGCCGAGACCACCCGCCTGGGTCTGGCGCTCGGCGCCGACGCCGCCACCTTCGCCGGGCTGGCCGGGCTCGGTGACCTGGTCGCCACCTGCTCCTCCCCGCTGTCGCGCAACCGCACGTTCGGCGAGCACCTGGGCCAGGGGATGTCGGTCGCGGAGGTCGAGCAGATCACCCGGCAGACCGCCGAGGGGGTCAAGAGCTGCCGGTCGGTGCTCGACCTGGCCCGCGCGCACGGGGTCGACGTGCCGATCACCGAGGCCGTCGTCCGGGTGTGCCACGAGGGCGAGTCGGCGGGCCGGATGGTGCGGGAGATGATGTCCCGCGAGGCGAAGCCCGAGTAGACCCCGCCGGGTCGCCCGCCACCCGGAGAGGACTCCCCGTGACCATCCCTGACCTGCCCACCGGGCTCGGCGACGGCACCCGGCTGGTGCACGCCGGCGACGAGCCCCCGGTGCCGGGCACCCCCCTCCGTCCGTCGCCGGTGTTCGCCGCGCCGTACCACCTGGGCGACGAGGCCCCCGGCTGGCAGGGCGCCGACGGCTACGCCCGCCCGGACAACCCGACGCTGCGGGTCTTCGAGCGCGCGGTCGGCGAGCTGGACGGCGGTGACTGCCTGTCCTTCGCCACGGGGATGGCGGCGATCAGCTCCGCCGTCCTCGCGCTGGTCGCCCCCGGTGACCGGGTCGTGCTGCCCTCGGACGGCTACTACGCCACCCGGGTGCTGGCCCGCGACGAGCTGGCCCGGTTCGGTGTGCAGGTGGAGCTGGTGCCCACCCTGGAGATCGCCGACGTCGCCGCCCGCGGGGACCTCGACGGCGCCCGGCTGGTGCTGCTGGAGACGCCCAGCAACCCGCAGCTGGACGTCTGCGACATCGCCGCCGTCGCGGCGGCCACCCAGGCGTCGGGGGCGGTGCTGGTGGTCGACAACACCACGGCCAGCCCGATCGGGCAGCGCCCGCTCGCCCTGGGCGCCGACGTCACCGTCGGCTCGGACACCAAGGCGCTGACCGGGCACAGCGACGTGCTGCTCGGGCACGTGAGCACGGCCCGCACCGAGCGGGGCCGCGAGCTGAACACCCGGATCGCCGCCTGGCGCAAGACCACCGGCAACACCCCCGGGGCGTTCGAGGCCTGGCTGGCGCACCGCTCGATGGGCACGCTGGACCTGCGGCTGGCCCGGCAGGCGGCCAATGCCGCCGCGCTGTCGGAGCTGCTGGCCGGGCACCCGGCGGTCCGTGGGGTCCGGTGGCCGTGGCGCCCGCAGGACCCCTCCTACGCACTGGCGACCCGGCAGATGCTGCGCCCCAACGGCGTGGTCTCCGCCGAGCTCGCCGACGAGGCCGCGGTGGCCCACCTCGTCCGCAGCAGCCGGCTGATCGCGGCCGCCACCAGCTTCGGTGGCATCCACACCACCGTCGACCGCCGGGCGCAGTGGGGCGGGGACGCCGTACCGGCGGGCTTCGTGCGCTTCTCCTGCGGGATCGAGGACACCGCCGACCTGGTCGCCGACCTCGAGGCCGGCCTCTCCGCGCTGCCCGCCGTGGCCGGCTGAGTGCTCGGCTAGGGTCGGCGGCGATGACGGGGAAGCCGGGCAAGACGAGGGTCGCGGTCGTGTTCGGCGGGCGGAGCGCGGAGCACGCGATCTCCTGCGTCTCGGCCGGCAGCGTGCTGGCCGCGCTCGACCCGGAGCGGTACGACGTGGTGCCCGTCGGCATCACCCGCGACGGCGGGTGGGTGCTGCACGACGGCAAGGCGCTGGCCATCGAGGACGGCCGGCTGCCCGAGGTCACCGGCGGCACCGCGGTCTCCCTGGTGGGCGACCCGGCCGGGCGGGGCCTGGCGGTGCTCGACGCCGGGCAGGCGATCGGCCGGCTGACCGAGGTCGACGTCGTCTTCCCGGTGCTGCACGGCGCCTACGGCGAGGACGGCACCATCCAGGGCCTGCTGGAGATGTCCGGGCTGCCCTACGTGGGCTCCGGCGTGTTCGCCAGCGCGGCGTCGATGGACAAGGAGTTCACCAAGAAGCTCCTCTCCGCCGCCGGCATCCCCCAGGGCGACCACGTGGTGCTGCGCGACGCCGCCGGGGCGCTGCGCGCCGACCCGGAGCTGCTCGACGCCGCGGCGCGGGAGCGGCTGGGGCTGCCGGTCTTCGTCAAGCCCTCGCGGGCCGGCTCCAGCATCGGCATCACCAAGGTCACCGACTGGGCGCAGTTCCCCGAGGCGGTCGCGACGGCGGCCGCGGTCGACCCGAAGGTGATCGTGGAGGCCGCCGTGCCCGGCCGGGAGATCGAGTGCGGCGTGCTCGCCCGGCCCGGCTCGCCGGTGCCCGACACCAGCCTGCCGGCGGAGATCCGGCTGCGGCCGGGCACCGACTGGTACGACTTCGACGCCAAGTACCTCGACGACGCCGTCGAGTTCGACGTCCCGGCCGACCTCACCCCGGCGCAGACCGCCGCGGTGCAGGAGATGTCCCGGCGGGCCTACCTGGCGATGGACTGCCGGGGGCTGGCCCGGGTCGACTTCTTCGTCGCCACCGACCCCGACACCGGTGCCGACCGGCTGGTGGTGAACGAGGTGAACACGATGCCCGGGTTCACGCCGATCTCGATGTTCCCGCGGATGTGGGCGGCCACCGGCGTCAGCTACCCGGAGCTGGTCGACCGGCTGGTGCGCACCGCGCTGGACGCCGGATGACCTCCCGGCTGCTGCCACGCTCCGCGCTGGCGGCGGTCCTGCTGGCGGTCGCCGCGGTCACCGCTGGCTGTGCCGAGCCCGAGGCGGCGTCGACCGGCCCGGCCGCGAGCAGCACGGTGGCGGCGCTGCCGACCGACGCCCGGGGGCTGGAGCGGCTGCTGGTCGACGAGGTGCCCTCCGGCCTGCCCCGGGTGCGCGACGGCGACCTGGACCCGCCGGCGGGGGAGAAGACCGTCGACGACGTCGCCGGGTACGGCGAGGACGCCGAGCGGCAGCAGCAGGTGCTCAGCGAGTACGGGTACCTGCGCGGGTGGGAGCGGTTCTGGCGCGACGGGCCGCGGATCACCAGCGTCTTCCTCGACCAGTTCGACGGCCCGGACGGCGCGGCGGCCTACGCCGAGGACCTGGCCCGCAACGACGCCGAGCACTACGGCGGCACCCTGGACCGCTCGCCGGACGGACTCCCGGAGGACTGCGTGCTGATGGCCGTGCCCGAGGCGCTGCCCGAGCACGGGCTGGAGGGGCCCCCGGCGTTCGCCTGGTGCACCCGCGGGGCGTTCACCGTCTCGGTGGCCTCGGTGCAGACCACGCCGGAGGAGGCGCGGGCCGAGCTGACCGCCGTCGTCGCCGACCAGCTCGACCAGCTGCCGGCGGGCTGACGCGGCCGGTCAGTCGGCCGGGTCGGTGTAGGGCAGCGTGGTCGCGATGATCGGGCTCAGCGCCTGCGGCAGCGAGCTGTCGGCGCTCGCCGGCACCCGCACCTGCACCGGAATGAGCCGGTCGATCGTCGTCCACACGTTGGCCTCGGGGTCGGAGGTGTCGACCAGCCACTGGACGCCGCTGAGCTGGAACGCCGTCGTGTCCGCCTGGCCGGGGGTGACCGGGTCGACGCCGCAGACGAGCACCTGCGCCGGGTCGCCCCAGGCGTGGGCGAACAGCGAGTCGGAGTTCACCATCCGCGAGGTCTCCCCGGCCAGCTCCAGCGGCAGCTGGTCCATCAGCACCGGGCAGGCGAGCTCGGCCTCCGGCGTCACCTCCGGGGTGTCGACCTCCACCGGCGGCAGGTCGCCCCGCGGCGCCGACGTCGTGCCGGTGACCTCGGCCACCGCGTCGTCGTCCGGCTCGTCGTCGCCGAGCACGTTGACCAGCACCAGCAGCACGACCACGAGCGGCACCGCGACGGCCAGCGCGATGAGCGCTGCGCGGCGCAGCGGGTCGGCAGCCGGCGCCGGGGGCGGCGTCGGCTCGGTCGGGGGCGGCGGTGCGGTGCTCAGTGGCTCAGATGTTGACGACGGGGCAGGTGAGCGTGCGGGTGATGCCGTCGACCGACTGCACCCGGGCCACCACCAGCCGGCCGAGCTCGTCGACGGTGTTCGCCTCGGCCCGCACGATCACGTCGTAGGGGCCCGTGACGTCCTCCGCCTTGGTCACTCCGGCGATCTCGCCGATGCTCGCGGCGACCGCGGCTGCCTTGCCGACTTCGGTCTGGATGAGGATGTAGGCGTGGACCACGGGTTGACCTTCCTCGGGCGTCACCACGTCGGCAACGGCTGGGGGCGATTCCGGCCTGCCGATCGGCGGGCCGACCGGCAACGTACCCCAGCGGCCGGAGGTGCCCGGTGACTCGGCCCCGGCCGCTGGTGCCCCGCCCCGATCCGGCCGACAACGTCGGCGTGGTCGGGGAGTTCGGGGTGATCGCCCGGGTGCTCGCCCGGTCCGGGTCCGCGAGGGTGGCCGAGGTCGGCCCCGGTGACGACGCCGCGGTGCTGCGCGCCCCCGACGGGCGGGTCGTGGCCTGCACCGACGTCCTGGTGGAGGGCCGGCACTTCCGCCGCGACTGGTCCTCCGCCGAGGACGTCGGCCACAAGGCGGCGGCGGCCAACCTCGCCGACGTCGCGGCGATGGGCGCGGTCCCCACGGCCCTGCTCGTCGGCCTGGCCTGCCCCGCCGACACCCCCGCGGTCTGGCTGGAGGGCGTGGCCGACGGGATGGCCGAGGAGTGCGCGCCCTTCGGTGCCGCCGTCGTCGGCGGGGACACCGTGGCCTGCGCCCCCGACTCCGCCTCCGTCGTCCTCTCGGTGACCGCACTGGGTGACCTGGGCGGGCGGGCGCCGGTCCGCCGCGACGGCGCCCGCCCCGGTGACGTGGTGGCCGTCGCCGGCCGGCTGGGCTGGTCGGCGTGCGGGCTGGCGGTGCTGCGCCGGGGTTTCCGCGCGCCGGCGGCGGCGATCGCCGCGCACCGCCGTCCCACCCCGCCCTACGCCGCGGGCCCGGCCGCTGCCGATGCCGGGGCGACGTCGATGTGCGACACCAGCGACGGGCTGCTCGCCGACGCCGGCCACCTGGCCGCCGACAGCGGTGTGGGCATCGACCTGGACCGCGCGGCGCTGGCCGCCTTCGTCACCGGGCCGCTGCCGCAGGTGGCCGCCGCGCTGGGCGGCGACCCGCTGGGCTGGGTGCTCACCGGCGGGGAGGACCACGCCCTGGTGGCGACCTTCCCGCCCACCGCGGTGCTGCCCGCGGGCTGGGCCGTCGTCGGCCGGGTGCACGACGACGCGTCGGGGGTCGAGGTGGACGGCGTGCCCGCCGCGCAGGTGGCCGCCGACCTGGGGGAGGGGACCGGGCATGTCCACTTCGGCTGAGCAGTCGGTGCGGCTGCGCACGGTGGGCTACGCCGATCCGGTGGCCCAGCAGCTGATCGAGCGGGTGCAGCAGGAGTACGTGGTGCGCTACGGCGGCCGGGACGGCGCGGTGGTCGACCCGGCGGAGTTCTCGCCGCCGCAGGGGCTGTTCCTGGTCGCCGAGGTCGACGGGGTGCCGGCGGCGTGCGGCGGCTGGCGGGTGCACGACGCGGAGTCGGGCACGGTCGAGCTCAAGCGGATGTACGTGGAGCCGTCGTTCCGGCGCCGGGGGCTGGCCGCCCTGGTGCTCGCCGCGCTGGAACGCAGCGCGGCCGACGCCGGGCACCGGCGCCTGCTGCTCAACTCCGGGGACCGGCAGCCCGAGGCGCTCGCGCTGTACGCGCGGCACGGCTACACGCCGGTCGCGGGGTACGGCATGTACGCCGACTCGCCGGAGGCGGTCTTCCTCGGCAAGGAGCTGCCGGGTGCCGAGCCGACCGACGACACGGAGGAGGACGCATGGGCGTCGTGACGGTGTCGGCGTCGTTCGGCGCGGGTGGGGCCGAGATCGCCCCCGCCGTCGCCGAGCGGCTCGGGCTGGCGTTCCACGACCGGGTGATCCCGGCCCAGGTCGCCGGTCGGCTGGGGGTGCCGATCGCCGAGGCGGAGGCCAACGACGAGACCGTCACCCGGGGCCTGTGGCGGCTGGTCAGCTCGCTGGGCACCATGCCGGACCCGGTGGGCGGGGTGCTGCCCACCTCGTCGCTGCCCGACGAACGCGCCTACCGGGTGCAGACCGAGTGGGTGCTGGGCGAGATCGCCGACGGCGCCGGGGGCGTGGTGCTGGGCCGGGCGGCGGCGATGGTGTTGCGGGGCCGGCCCGACGTGCTGCACGTGCGGCTGGACGGGCACCCGGACCGGCGGCTGGCCGCCGCGGTGGCGCACCTGGGCCTGCCCGAGGACGAGGTGCGCCGCGAGCGGGACGCCGCCGACGCCGCCCGCACCGCCTACGTCCGGCATTTCTACCGGTGCGATCCGGCCGACGCCCGGCACTACCACCTGGTCGTGGACAGCACCGAGCTCCCGCACGACGCCGTCGTCGACCTGGTGGTCACCGCCGCGCGGGCGCGCGGGATCGGCGGCTGACCCGGGAGTCCTCCCGTGGACAGTCGTGGTCTGCCCACCCGGGGTGGGCAGACCACG